>JAHJJU010000084.1 GCA_018822805.1 bacterium | reverse complement strand
TTAGAGGGAGGGTTATACCCAGCTCCTTTCCGAACCTGGAAGTCAAGCCTCCCATCGCCGATAATACTTGCCCTGTCTGGGTTGGGAATGTAGGTCGCTGCCTCTTTGATTTCTCTCTTCTTAATAACCTCTTTCTTTTTTCCCCCTTGTTTTTTTATTAGCTTTATGATTCTTCGAAATGTAGTATTATTTAGATAAAATATCAATGACTTTAAGATTATGGATGTAAATGATGGATGCTTACGAATACAGTGAATTATTAAAAAAACTTACAATTAAAATAAAAAATATTAAAAATATTGTTAAACCAAATAAAATTATAGAACGACTTGCTACTATTGATGAAATGCAACAAGAAGTGACATTTTGGGATGATGCTAAAAATGCTTCTATTATCTCTCAAGAGAAGACAAAAAAAGAACGAATGTTAGAAAAATATGAAAATGCAAAATCAGCTGTTGAAGATGCTGTTGAGTTTTTTGAATTATCAAAATCTGAAGGAGATGAAGATACTTTAGAAATGCTTTATGATGAAGCAGATACATTGAGTGAGAATATTAATGCACTTGAGGTTCAGATGATGTTAAGTGGAGAGCATGATGGTCGTAATGCTATTATTTCTATTCATCCTGGTGCCGGAGGTACAGAGTCTCAAGATTGGGCAAATATGCTCTATAGAATGTATTTACGTTGGGCAGAGAGAAAAGGCTTTAAAGTAGAAGTATTAGATTATCAAGCCGGAGATGAAGCCGGCATTAAAGATGTAAGTTTTATCATTAAAGGTGAGAATGCATATGGTTACTTAAAAGTAGAAAATGGTATTCATCGATTGGTACGTATTTCTCCTTTTGATAGTAATGCTAAACGACATACTTCTTTCTCTTCTGTAATGGTTTCACCAGAGGTTGATGACGATATTGATATTGAAATAGAAGATAAAGATATACGTATTGATACCTATCGTGCATCCGGAGCCGGTGGTCAGCATGTAAATAAAACAGAAAGTGCGATTCGTATTACGCATATAGAGACCAATATTGTAGTTCAATGTCAAAATGATAGAAGTCAACATAAAAATAAATCTACAGCGATGAAAATGCTAAAATCTCGTCTTTATGAGTATGAAATGGAAAAGAAACAGGCTAAACTTGATGGAGTTGAAAAGAGTGATATAGGATGGGGTCATCAGATACGTTCTTATGTTTTAGCACCGTATCAACAAGTAAAAGATACACGAAGTAATATTCCCTACTCTAACGTAGATGGAATATTAGATGGAGATATAGATAAAATTTTAGAAGGCGTACTTATATCACAATCGTTACACAATTAAGATTTATACTTTCAATTATAACAATTTTTAGTATAATTTAATTGGGATGATTAGATAATGTTTAGTAAGTTAGTAATGTCAATATTCTTATTTATGGCTATTTTTACAACGCAAAGTTTTGCAGATGTAGCAAATGGACAGAGAATTTATAAAAAAAATTTAAAACAGTATTGTGCGATGAGTGCGTCTAAATTTGCTTCTACCCATTCTCAAGATGAGTGGGAGGAAATCTATGATGCCGGTGAATTTGTTAATGAAGTTAAAAAAATTTGCCCGATGTTAAAATCTGCTTATCAGGGTAAATGGACAGAAGATTTATATAAATTTAGTTATCAATATGCTAATGATTCCGATCATATAGCTAACTATTAATTAGATTCAACTCCATTACCTATGTTAATAGATAATATTTATGGCTTCTTTTTTTCTCAAATTTTATTAAAGATATGTTATCCTATTTATTAGATAGCATAAGTTAGAAAGTTATATATCATGGATTTAATAGAAATTTATAACAATCAAATAGGAGTTATATGCGTTATTTTGTAAGTTTTTTCTTTTTTACTGTGTATCTATTTGGCTTTGATTACCATTTGAAGCCCTATACTATTAGTGATGGTATTAATTGTTTTTTTGGATTATCTTCACAAGCGAGTAAAGATAATGGTGGGAATATGATTAACAGTTGCTATGTAGAAACAGAAGAAGGGTATATAGTCATTGATAGTGGTCCTACTTATCGTTATGCACAAGATACTTATGAAATAATGGAAAAGCAAAAAAAAATACCGGTTAAATATGTTATTAACACCTCCTCAGATGAAGTACACATACTTGGTAATAGTTTTTTTAAAGAGCAAGGTGCAACACTTTTGGGACCTAAAAATTACAAAAGGCACTTAAAGGAAAATAAAGAGCTTGAATTGGCTAAAAAAGTTTCAGAAGATGCCATTAAAAATACGAGACTTATTGCTTTAGACAGTTATCTTGAAGGAGACTCGACTATAGTATTGGGTGGAACTGAAATACATGTTAAACTTATAGAAAATGATGACGAACATTTGGTTGTGAATATACCAAGTAAAAAAATACTTTTTGCAGGAGATATGATCTTTAACAATCGGATTGTACCGTTAAAAGATAAACGTTCTTTGTTAGTCTGGCAAAATGGATTAAAGCAATTAAGTCGATTACCATGGGATGATATAGTTAGTGCTCATGGCTATATGACACGACGAAGTGCATTAAAAAATACAGAAAGTTATTTGGCACTCTTAAAAAGTGAAGTAAGCAGTAGTATTCAACATGGAGAGAGTCGAGAAGAGGCCATAAAGCGTGTTAAACTTTCTTCATTCAGTGAAGATAGACTCTATGGTTTTTGGCATCCAAAAAATGTTGCTTCTGTTTATGATGAATTAAAAAGTAATACAAATTTGGATAGTCAATTACCTATACCACCCATTATGATTACGCCTAAAGAAAAGACAGTTAAGAGTAAAACAAGTAATCAAAAAGTAGTAGAAAAGAAAGTGGTTAAAACTAAGGTTGTGAAACCAAAACCAAAATCTGAACCAAAAAAGACAACTAAAAAAACAGTTCCTAATATTAATTATGTTAGTTTTGATACAGCAATGAAACGTGCAAAAGCTAAGAATAAAATAGTTTTTATCAAAGTACGTTCAACAACATGTAAATATTGTGATCAATTAGATGCTGTGATGAGGAATAATAATGAAGTCAAAAGTATTGCAAATAAATATTTTGAAGTAGTAAAAATTAATACTGATTATGACTCGGTACCTCTCGATATTAGGATAGCGAGTACTCCAATGATTATCTTTATTCGACCAAATGATCAAAAAGTATTAATGGAATTGCCAGGTATTAGAGCATTAGGTGAGTTACTTGAAATTTTAAATGAAGCAGTTGATGATGGGCATAAGGGTGGTTATTTAAAACCTTAGTATGCTCCTAATAGTAAAGGAAAGATTATGGTAAGATTTGTAAGATTACTCTTTTTGAGTATTTCATGTTTATTTTCTTCATTAATGGCTGTGGATTCTCCCTTAATAGAACCGGAAGTTGCTGTAAAGAAGATTGGTAATAATGCTGTTCAATTTATTATGGCAGAGAAAGATAGTATGGCAATTATTGGTAGTCAATACATAACTATTCAAAAACTCTATGAAGGTGATATTTTAGGTAGTTTACCTTGTGGTCCACTATATATTTGTCCTAAAGAGATTCAAAACTATCTGCAGAGTCAAGGTATAAAAAAGGATCAAGAATTAATTCTTTATGATGACCATTATGGAATATATGCAACGACACTCTATACGGTACTAGAAAGTATTGGACATAAAAATATGAAAATATTAAATGGTGGACTTGTATCTATAGAGAACTTGGATCCAAATAAACGAATTTATGATAGATATTATACTGAGCTTATGGAGATTTCCTCTCTAATTCAGAAAGAAGATAACGCCACTTCTATGGAAAAATTTGCTACTAAAACTGTAGATTTAAATAAGAAGCTTTCTGTGTTAAAGCCTTTTTTATTGGTTCAAGAGATGAAAAATATACAGACTCAAAAAGAGAAATCTATGTATAAAGTTGAAAAAAATCGATTGAATTTTACTTATTTAGTCGATCGTCAAGATTTACTAAAAGCAGTTGAAAAAGTACGTAAAGAAGGTAAAGAGTCTAATATTTCTATTATAGATGCTTGTTCTATGATGGATATTGTGGGTAATAAATATGGAAATTACATACCAGGTGTAAACAGTGTTAATTGGAACGATATTATTGACAGAGAAGAAAGAGGATTCAAATCAAACGAGTTATTAGAAAAAATCTTTACCAAGGCCGGTCTTCATAAAGAGAATGATAACTATGTTTACTGCATGGCAGGTGCTCCAAAAGCATTTTATGTTTTACTGGCTTTACGTTCTGTAGGCTACAGTAAGGTTAAAGCATTTACAGGAGACTGGAATGTATGGACAGGAGATATCATTGAACATTAATGTCGGTAAAGTTTTAGATCTTTTTATATCCGAAAAAGGAAAAAGTGAGCGTATTCATAAGGCAGAAATTTATTTAGATAAAGAGGGTATTCTTGGTGATAAGTTTTATGCTAAAAATTTACAACGTTCAGTTTTATTAACAAGCATAGATAGCTATAGTTTAGCTTTAGAGCATGAAATAAAAATGGATCATGGTATGCTTGGGGAGAATATTTTAATTGATTATAATCCCTACCATCTGGATATGGGAGTAAAAATAAAAATTGGTACTGTCATTTTAGAGGTTACTCAAAATTGTACGATTTGTAATCACCTTTCATCTATTGACAAAAAATTACCAAAGTTATTAAGAGATGATCGAGGTATTTTTGTGAAGGTGCTTCAAGAAGGTACTATAAAATATGATGATGTAGTGTTTATCTATCAAATTAAGTGAGTTTTTTAATTCAAATAAAGTAGAGCATCACTCCCCATAAAGGGAGTAATAGAAGTTAAATAAACCAAGTAGGTTTTATTTAAGACCTTTGATTTTTTTAGCATCGGTTTCTGTTGCACCTGAAAGGTCTGTCCAAGTCATTTCTAACTTGTCACCATCTTTAAGACCATCTGTTTTAAATTCAAATTTAAAAAGTGGATCTTTTGCTAAAAATTGGCTTGAAGAGAGTTCGTAAACTACTTTATCTCCAACTTTACCAATTATATGTGTGATAAAGTTTGCATCTTTACCTTTTTTCTTTGCTGCATCATATGTTAACATCTCGTGTTTAGCTTGTACTTTAGCTTTAGCGATTCCACCAGCTGATTTTACTTTGATTTTCATATTACCCATAATATTCCTTTCTTATTCGATTCTATTTTTATCTACTAATGCTGCTGGAAGGGGATTAACCTTCACAACCACCAAGTGCAACTTCTAATGTTTGCTTAACAGAGTGTAATTTACCTGCTTTATCTTCAACAATTACAGTAATTGTACCAGATTTTTTCATTTTGATTTTTGTTGTATAGTTAACAATTCCACCTTCAGGTACTGTCCATACTGCTACAGCAGACTCTGGGTTAGCATCTTGGAACATTGCAACCGTTTTTGCATCGATTGAAGTTTTAATTGTTACTGGAATCGCACCACCATTACTTGCAACTTTTGGTGCTTTTAATGTAATGTCCTTGCTCTCTGTAGCTGTTGCACCATATAGTGCTTTAATAGCGTCGTCTACTGTCTGTGCTGTCCATGTATCTGGCTTCTCTTTTCTAAAGTCAAGTGCATGTAAGCTTGTTGCCGGTACTAGTGCTAATGCAACCATACCTAAACCTAAAAATTTTCTTCTATCCATCGTGAATTCCTTTCATGTGTTGATGATTGATAAGACCATTCTAATATAGAATTGTGTCATTTTTGTTGTTATTGAAGTAAATTAGAGTAAATTATTATATCAATTTTACTGAATGAAACATATTACTTTAATTAATCCACCAAAAGTATAAAATCTAATGGTGAATTATTTGTGTAGTTAAAAATCAGCCAATTACTTAGCTGAATCGATCATAAAGTCAACAGCTGCTTTAAACTGATCATCAGTTAATGTCATATTACCACCTTTTGGAGGCATAGCATTAATTCCGTTAATACCATTTGCATAGACAACATCGATACCTTTTTCAAGTTTTGTATCCCATGCTGCTTTGTCTCCGGATGGAGGAGCACCCATTGCATCGGTTGCGTGACAGGCAGCACAACTTGATTCATATACTTTTTGACCGGGGTGAATTGGACCACTTGCTTCTGCTTCTTTGAAACTTCTTTCTACAGACATTGGTGGCTCAAATGCATTGATTTCTGTTTTAATACGTACAATATTTGGTTTTTCTCCCTCAAGACAATCTTTCATGCATCGTGTACCGTTACCATAATTATTTGGATCTGCTAAAAACTTTTTAACATTAGCCGGTCCATCAGGTCCATCGATAACAGGAATAAATCCATCTTCGTTAGGCATTTTGATTTTCATGAATTTTTCTCTATCAAGAACATATTCATCATCCATCTCTTCGCCATCAATCTCAATTTCATTAATAGACAATAAGTAAGCAACAACGGCATACGTCTCATCATCACTTAAACTTTTTGGATGGTTAAACGGCATACCTGATTGAACATACCAGAAAAGTGTACTTGCTTGTGGCCAATAAGAACCAATAACTCTTTTAGGACCATCAGTATTGTCTCCAACTCTTTGATAGGTTAAAGAGTCATGCTCTCCACCTGAAAGTGTTGGGTAGGTACTTCTACTACCTTTACCACCTGAACCAAAATCTCCGTGACACATGGCACACTGTTCTTCATAAATTTCATCACCATCTTCAACAGAACCTGAACCTTCAGGAAGACCTGTACCGTCAGGCATTACGTCGATATCCCAAGCAGCTTCTTCAGTTTTACTTGGTGTTCTACCAAAAGTAAAATCTTTTTTCGCTTGTTCGTTTACTGCATAAGAGGTATACATACCATCTTTTATTGTATAAACAGCACCACCATCAATACCTTTATCACCTGTAGCAGCAGTTGCTTGAGTTTCCGGTACAGTTTTTACTACTTCTGTCTTTGTTTCAGTTTTTGCAGGAGCTTTTTCTGTTTCAGTTGATGCATTACATGCTGTACCAAGTAAGATAACAGATGCAACTAATGCACTTGAAATAATTTTTTTACGATCTAATGTGAACATTGTTTACCACTCCTTTATCGGTTACTTCCCAAGTACATATTGAGTTTCTATGATAGACAGCTTCAACACCTACAACGGCTGTCTCTTGGTCAATAGTTGGTTGAATATGACCACTGTCATCAATAGCACGACTTGAAAGAAGTAAAGGTTTCCCTTCATATCTGTACATATAAGAGAATCGTGTCCATGCTTTTGGAAGAATTAAGCCTTTAAGACTTGCTTCAACCCAGTTATCACCACCATCAAATGAAATATCAACCGTTTTAATGGTTCCTTGACCTGACCATGCAAGACCTTGAATTTCAACCAAGTCACCTTTTTTAAGATCTGTCCATGGTTTCTCAGGACATGGTGAAGTAATAATTGAGTTTACTTCCAGTGGGTAGAAGTGTTGAATGGCTTTACCACTTGGCGTAAGAACAGTATATTTTGCTGTTTCCTCTTTTGCGTAGAATGGTTCTTTTGAAAATTCTAATCTTTTTAACCACTTAACTTGTAAGTTACCTTCCCAACCTGGAAGCATTAATCTAACCGGATACCCTTGCTCAGGACGAAGTGCTTCACCATTTTGAGCCCAAACAATCATGGCATCATCAAGTACTTTTTCAACAGGGACAGTTCTACCCATTTCTGAGTTGTCACACCCTTCTGCCAACATCCATTTTGCTTCTGGCTTAAGACCTAAATCAGCAATTAGATCTTTAATCATTACACCTGTCCATTCTGCTTGAGACATCATACCTTTTGCAAATTGAATGGAGTTAAACTGAGGACCTCTCCACTCTGGACCACCGTTTGCCGGACACTCTACAAAGTGAACTCTTGATACACTAGGGTATCTTTTTAACTCATCTAATGTAAGAACTAATGGTTTTTCAACCAAGCCGTGAATCATAAGTCTGTATCCTTTAGGATCGACATGTGCCACACCACCGTGAACTCTGTTAAAGAAAAGACCATTTGGAGTAATGATTCCCTCTTGTTCATGAATAGGACACATAGAAATAGATGCATAGTCGTCACCGGATGCAAGAAGAGAAGTTGTTCTTCTGGTGTTGTTATGCTCATAAGGTGAAGGAACACCATAACGATTCTTGGTTACAGGGTCTCCTAATTTGATACCCCACTCTGCCTCGTGTACGATAGCCGGATCATCTGCAGCATTTAACTTTACAGGTGATAATATACTTGTAGCAGCTACGGCGCTTGCTGAATAGACAGCAGCTTTTCTGAAAAAATTTCTTCGACTTATTAGTTCTACGCTTTCATCAGCGTTTGATGCTAAATGTTGTTCTGAAGTTTTAGTCATTTTATTCATTTGTCCTCCTTTTAGATTTTGGTATTTCATACGAATACTCGGAACATCAAGATTATATGGAATAAGATTTTAAATGTCAAGACATTTGATTTATATTTACTCTAAATGATTATGATATAAAAAACTTATAGGAATAATTATAAGTTATTATTCCTACTATTATAATTAATAGTTATCAAAAAACGATATAAAAGCCTAAATTACCGTTGAATGTGCTTTAAAATGATTAATAGTGTTGATAGTTAACTATTTTTTCCATAAGTTTTATTGATTTTGTCTTTTGTGTACATATGAAACAATGAAAGCCCTTCAGAATGTTCTATAATATTTTATATTGTTTATCTATTGGTCTTTATTTAATATAAACTTAATATATAAATATCAATTATCATAATTTATTTATTTTTAATATTGCTACTTTAATGGAGTTATTATAGTTATTCATTTGTTACAAACTCATTTTTATTTGGAATTAATCATTTATTAATTCTATTTTGATTACCATAGTTCATAAATAAAAATAATGAGATCACTTTAACGGTGCTTTCATAATCAAAAGGATAATCATGAAATTTAGAAAACTTTCACAGGTATTGGCAGGTTTACTTTTAACAGTTAGTGTTTCACAAGCTGACTTAACAGCTAACTTCAATGGTATTAAAGGGAATGCAAATGAGGCGTCTAAAGCATTTATTTCGAAAATTGATAGTGTAGGTTTTCAAGCAGCAGGAAATGATAATATCCAAGTACATTATTTTAACCGTTATAAAGAGAAAAATCTTGATCTTCTCAGTTTTTTTACCGTGACCAATTTGGATGTCATGAGAGAGCTTCTTATTAAAAACCCGGATTTTGGTGCCTATGCTCCGTACAACATGCTTTTTTTTAAAACATTAGATCAAAAAGAAGATACAACATGGTATGGACATCTTGATTCTAAATTAATGTTAGACATTATTGGTGAAAAAGATGAAGCCACACGAAAAACATTTACCGATATGGTAGGAAGTCTTGATGAATTGGCAAAAAAAGAGATGAAACCAACAGAGTCTAAAACACTGGAGCATACCGATAAATTACCGGAGTTTCCTTTAACTAAAATGGTTAAAAAATTAGGTGAAGTTGAAGATATGGAAGAGTTTGTTGAGTCTTTTGTTGAAAAACATGACAGTGCTTTTGTTAAACATGAATTTATTATTGCAGGATTCCTTGATTTTAAATTTGAATATGAAGATGCAGAAAAAGACTTCTCGAAATATGATGCTTACTGGGTATCTTCATTGTGTCACTTTAAATTTTCCAACTCTGTATTTAACCATGGTGAGCCACAAGCAGGATTATTTGCACCATGTTCCGTTTATTTCTATATTCCAAAAGGTTCAAATGAACTTCACGTAGGTTATGCATCGGTTGAAAACTGGTTAGCAACAACAGGAATTAAAGATGAAAAAATGAAAAAAGACATGTTGGCAATTGACGCTGAGGTTGTAGAAGTATTTAAAGAGTTAGGCTTTGAACTTGAAGATCAATCGGCTGGTAAAAAAGATGCTGCACCAGCTAAAGAAGAAGCTCCTGCTAAAAAAGCAGCGTAAATTAATCTGTCATAATAAAGTGGGTTTTAAAACCCACTTTTTAACCCTATTTCTCTTCTTCTTTTTTATTATTATGCTCTCGTTTATCTTTCAATATTTCGTAATTTTGTTGCTCTTCAATCTTTTTGAGTCGTTGTCTCTCGGTGAGTCTAAGTTTCTCATGTAAAGCTTTCATGGCTGGTTTTATATTGGCTGATCCTTTCTTGCACGGAAACAGTGCATCATCGTCATCATTGTGAAAAATGATTTTTATGGCATCATCTTCATATTTTACATTTTTAATAAGTGAATAGTAAAATTCATGACACTCTCCTGCACCTTTGATTTCAGCACATTTTTTAGGGAGATCTGCTTTTGGAGGATCTAAAAGATTAAACTTTGTGGCTCCTTTACAAATACTAAGGTATTCACGAGATAGAACTAAAAATTCGAGTTTTCTTGTGCTAATAATGGTGTGTTTTGCAGGATTTTCTTCAAAAATAGGGTAGGCTATTTTAGTGACTTCTATAGGAAAAGAGAAAATTTTTGGAGTGGTATCAAACTCTTTGTCAGCATGTGAAAAACTTTGAATGTTGTCTCCATTAAAACTGATCTCTTTTTCTATACTACTTGTGATAACTTTCTCAAAGTCATCAAGTTGGGCTTGGGCTTTTTGGGGAAATTGAACATAACTTGTCTGTGCCAACCAAAGGAAAAAGAGAAAAAGAAAACTTATAATTATAGCAAAAACGTATCCTACCGGATGATCAACAACAATACCTAAAATAATAAAGAAAATCATAAACATAGAGATCCAAACAAACCTGGAACTGTCAGACCAAAAATAACTGGTATGATTTCGAATCCAAATATCTCTTTGAACTTTAGTACAAGCACGTTTATTTTCTTTGAGACCTTTCATCTTCTTCATTTTAGCCAGATAAAATTGAAAAATTATCCAAAGTAGTGCCATAAAAGCAATGACAGAAAGGGTAACGAGTATAAAAACGGTTAAAGTATGCATTGTCGGTATCGCTTATAATTTTTTTTTTATAAAAATTATACCTAAAAAGGAATTAAGTGTGACTCTTTTTGGATTTCTATTCCCTTATGGTTGCTCTTTCTCAAGATTTTTTGTTACAATGCAAAAAAAAATTTATGGGTGTATATAGTATTATGAAAAATTTAATTATCGTCGAGTCCCCAGCTAAAGCTAGAACCATTAGTACCTTCCTTGGGAAAAATTACAAGGTAGTTGCGTCTAAAGGGCATATTCGTGATTTGCCTAAGAGTTCTTTTGGGATTGTCGTAGAAGAAGATGGTACTTTTGTTCCTAAGTATTCAATTCCTAGAGAGGTAAACCCTACTGTTAAAGAGCTAAAGAAACTTGCAAAAGAGGCAGAAACCATCTACATTGCGACCGATGAGGACCGTGAGGGAGAAGCCATTGGATACCACATTGCTATGGCAATTAAGAAAGATCCTGAATCTTTACCACGAATTGTTTTTCATGAAATTACGAAAACAGCCATACAACATGCCCTTGAAAACCCTAGAAAATTAGATATGGATGCTATAAATGCACAGCAGGCAAGAAGACTCCTTGATCGAATAGTTGGTTATAAACTCTCTCCCCTTTTAGCCAGTAAAATACAAAAAGGGTTAAGTGCCGGACGGGTACAGAGTTCATCTTTAAAAATTGTGGTTGATCGAGAGCGTGAAATTAAAGCATTTAAACCGGAAGAGTATTGGACAATAGATGCACTGTTTGAAAAAGACATTGATGCATCTATTTTTGAATTTAATGGTCTAAAAATGGACAAAATGACCATTAAAAATGAGACAATGGCCATAGAAATTGTTCAGTCGGCTGTTAAAGAGAATTTTGTGGTTGAATCACTCGAGAAAAAAGAGCGAAAAAGTAAAACTCCACCACCATTTATGACCTCTACACTTCAGCAGAGTGCTTCAACACAGTTAGGGTTCTCTCCTAAAAAGACCATGATGGTAGCACAAAAGCTTTATGAAGGTGTTAAGACAAACAAAGGAAATATGGGAGTTATTACCTATATGAGAACCGACAGTTTGAACTTAGCAAAAGAGGCAGTATCATCAGCTAGAGCGTACATACAGCATAATTTTGGAGATGATTATCTACCGAGAAAAGCTAAAAACTATGCGACCAGTTCTAAAGGGGCACAAGAAGCCCATGAAGCGATTCGTCCAACCATGGTTGAGTTTACTCCGTTGGTGGCTAAAGATTATTTGAGTGCTGATGAGTTAAAACTGTATCGTCTTATCTATAACCGTTTCTTAGCTTGTCAAATGACAGAAGCACGTTTAGAGTCACAAACCTTACTTTTTAAAGGTGAAAAATCTACTTTTAAAGCCAGTGGAAGAAAGCTTCTTTTTGATGGTTTCTATAGAGTTACCGGTTATAGTGAAAAAGACAAGTTACTTCCGGAGTTGAAAAGAGGTCAGAAGGTAATATTGGATGATATTAAGCCTGAACAACATTTTACCGAACCACCGGCACGTTATAATGAGGCAAGTCTTATTAAAAAGCTAGAATCGTTGGGTATTGGACGTCCAAGTACCTATGCACCAACCATTACCATTCTTCAAACTCGAAAATACATTGATATAGAAAAGAAAAGAATTCATCCAACTGAAATTGCCTTTACGGTTATTGAGATGTTGGAAGAGAATTTTTCAGAGATTGTTGATAGCTCATTTACTTCTAATATGGAAGCTCAATTGGATGAAATTGATGAAGGTAATTTAGATTGGCAGAAAGTTTTAGCTGATTTTTATGCTCCGTTTATGCTAAAAATTACTGAGGGTAAAGAGAAGATTAAAAGTCAAAAAATGGCCATACCAACGGGTGAATTTTGTCCAAAATGTGACAGTGAGCTTCTACGTCGTAAAGGACGTTTTGGTGAGTTTATCGCCTGTAGTAATTTCCCAAAATGTAAGTACACCACCGACTTAGAAGGAAATGCTCCACCGGAACCTGAAAAAACAGATATCGTTTGTGATAAATGTAGGGAGTTTATGATTATAAAAGATAGCCGTCGAGGTAAATTTTTAGCCTGTTCTGCTTATCCAAAATGTAAAAATGCACAACCTTTGGTGGCACCTAGAGAATTGGACGTTCCTTGTCCAAAATGTGGTTCTAAAATTCTTGAAAAAGAGGGAAAAAGAGGTACATTTTTTGGTTGTTCTAACTATCCTAAATGCCGTTTTATATCAAATGGAGAGCCATTAAAACGTAAATGTCCGGAGTGTGAGAGTATGTTGGTTCATAAGGTATTAAAAACAGGTGAAGTTTATGAATGTATTGAGAAAAAGTGTACTTTTAAAGAGCCTGTTCCGGAAGACAAGCTCAAAGGAAAGAGCACTATCAAAAAAGAAAAAGACAAAGATGCCAAAAGTTCTTAAACTTGGTATTTTGTCGGACAGTCATACCAAAACTACCCTACACCAAGAAGCAATTGACCATCTTTTAGCTTCAGGTGCTGAGTATCTACTTCATGCCGGAGATATTATGTTGGAAGAGCATTTAAAAATGCTTGAAGCTTCTGCCGTACCTTATACTTGTGTTTATGGCAACAATGATACAGCACTTATTCCCCTCTACAACCAATATAACATTAAAAGAGAACCTTACTATTTTAAGATAGAAGAACTTAGAATTAAAATGATGCATCTTCCTTACTTTATGTCAGCCGATGCAGACATTGTGATTTCGGGGCATACACATATCTTTGAGAGTTCTATGAATGGAAAAACTCTTTATATTAATCCGGGTGAGGTTTGTGCCAGAGAAAAACCTTTAACTGAGTGTGCAATGATTGAAGTAATTGATGGTAAGTACAGTGTAACCCATTACTTTAGAGAGCCGGCAGTTAAAGTTTGGAAAGCACGTAAAGTAGACTTATAAACTACTTTACGTATGGTTTTTAAAATTTATTGTATGGTATTTAATACAAGTATTTGTTGTGTTGATGCTTCTTTTGTATTCATATGACGCTTTACGATAGATCCAAGAATGGATCTTTGTTTGTAACGCGTGTATGATTTTTTGTATAGGGTATTGAGTTGCTCAATTTTAATAGAAAGCTTATGTAGTGAGGCAAGAGCTTGCTCACTGTCTCTGTTATTTGTTAAGGCATTATGTACGGTTGTTTTCTCTTTCTTCCAAAAAATTTGAATGCGAGAGAGTTTTCTACGTAGTTCTGAAATGTTTGTCCCTTTTAATTCCCTAGCTTTATCGCCATGAGCAAGTCCTTCAATTGTTTGTTCAAATTGAGCTTCTAATTTTTGAAATGTCTCTTGATCTTTGTTCTCTTGCATGACAATGTTACTCATATGTTCAAGTGTTGTTTGTTGTTTACTTACGGTTTTCATATCGGTAAATAATGGGTAGCTGTTAATCAATGCATAGTCATCAGCATAGGTTGTAATTGAAGTGCTAATAAGTCCTACTAGCAGTAGAAGTGATTTAATATTTTTCATGGTGGAGATCCTTTTTTTTATACTGATAGGATGATACAGATAGAGTTGGTCACAATAATGAAAAATCATACTAAAAGTCTTTATATGCTTACTTTTTTTGATTTTTTAAACTTAAATAAACTTTATAAAACATTCTAATAATGGTTTTGTTTTTTATTATAAAAAATTGCGTTATTTTTTTTGCCTTTCATAGAAAATAGGTTAAAATAACTCTAAAAAAGAAGCACACAGTGAAATCTTTAACCCTGTTATATATAGAAGATGACCAAGATATTCAGGAGATATATATAGATTGTATTAAAGAATATGTTGAGACCGTACAGTTAGCCCATGATGGAGAAGAGGGATACGAAGCCTATCTTCTTTATAAACCGGACATTATTTTGCTCGATATTAATATGCCCAAACTTGATGGATTAAGTTTGGCTAAAAAAATTAGGCAGCACGATAAAGAGGTTAAAATTATTGTTACCACCTCTTATGCTCAACAAGAGAATCTTTTGCAAGCCATTGAACTCTATTTGATTAAGTACATTTTAAAGCCCATTGATTTTAATGAATTAAAAAGTTCCTTGGAAAAAGCAATTCATGAGATTGAAGAGACTAAAGAAAGTCGTAAAACCAAAGAAGTAATCTTTTGTTTGGATAAAGAGATCCTTTGGTATAAAGATACAGAAAAACTTTATGTGAATAACAATGAAGTTAAGCTTACTAAAAATGAGCGACGCCTTTTGACTCTTTTTTCAACGGATGAACATAAAGTATTTACCTTTTTTGAGATTTTTGATTATATTTCACATGATGACTTTGATAAAGAGTACGATGCGAATCAAGTAAGGGCTTTGGTAAAATTGCTACGAAAAAAGATTCCTAAAGCGTCCATTATAAATGTTTATGGAGAGGGGTATCGTTTTAACCCTCTGAAAAAGTTAAGTACCTGACCATAATAAATGGCATATTTTAACGATAAGAAAAAGGTGCAGGTACTTAGCTTAAGAAGAGTATTTTAGAAGTATTTTATAAAGCTGATTGACATCAATTGGTTTGTTTAGATGGTCATTCATTCCTGATAAGATGGTTTTTTGTACATCCTCTTTCATGGCAGAGGCTGTAATGGCAATAATGGGTATTTCTGTATCGGTTTGGCGTATGACTTTGGCTGCATCATAACCGTCTAGAATGGGCATCTGTATGTCCATGAGTATTAATGTATACGTATGTTGCTTATAAAGGTCTATGGCTTCTTGACCATTTTCGGCAATATCGATTTTAATATTAGAGTTTTCCAATAGCCCAATAATGATCTCTTGGTTAATAAAGTTGTCTTCAGCCAAAAGAATTCTTTTCCCCTCAAGCAGCTCTATGTTGTGTTGGTTCTCTTTTTCTTCCTCTTTTTGTATCTGTGTAGGAAGTTTTTTCGTACCTAAGCTATTTAACAAGGCACGCATTTCAATTTCAAAGATAAAACTACTGCCTCGTTGATAGGTACTTTCAACCCAAATTTTACCGTTCATCATCTCTACCAACTGTTTTGATATGGCCAGTCCAAGACCGGTTCCCCCATATTTTCGACTGGTACTTCCATCGGCTTGAGAGAAAGATTTAAAGAGGTTTTTCTGCTCCTCTTTAGTGAGTCCTATGCCCGTATCTTTAATTTTAAATTGGTACCTGTTGTGGTGTACTTTATTAATAAAAATATGAATTTCTCCTTTGGAGGTGAATTTTACAGCGTTGCTCAAGAGGTTATTGAGTATTTGTGACAGACGTAAGCTATCACCGTGAAAGAGTAGAGAGAGGTTCTCTTCATAATGAATATAGAGTTGAATGTTTTTCTCTTGCATTTTAAAGCGTACGAGATCAACCGAGTTATTAAGTACCTCATGCAGTTTAAAATCAATTTTTTCCAAACTGAGTTTTCCTGCTTCTATTTTTGATAAATCTAAAATATTATTAATAATCCCTAACAAGTTTTTGGCTGAGTTGTCGATTTTTTCAATAAAGTCTCGTTGTTTACTGTCCAAGTGGGTTTGTAGTGTTAGGTAGCTCATCCCAATAATACCATTCATAGGAGTACGTATCTCATGACTCATATTGGCTAAAAATTCTGATTTGAGTTTGGCTGTATCTTCAGCTTTAACTTTCAAAGTATGGAGGTGTTCATAATCTTTTTCAAGTTTACTCTGTAGTTGATTGAACCCTTGAACCAATTCACCAATCTCATCAGCATGTTCTACGTGCATTTTTTTTGAAAAGTCCGGTTCATTGGTGCTTAAATTGTACAGTGATAGACGAACTTTATGAAATCTTCTTTTAATATGTGCATAGAGAAAGAGGGACATACCTACAACCACGGAAAAAGCTAAGGTAGAGAGTAGCAGGGAGGTGGTAAAAAAGTTTGCATTATTTTTTGATAAAGTATCTAAGGCAACATAAAGAGAATTTAATGAATTTTCACGTTGCTGTTTAAAAAGTAGTCCGGTTGTGGAACTGAGTGTTTGATATTCATTAATAAGTTTTTCATTGTGTGGCTCTTTTTTGATGACTTGTTTTGTCATCTTTACGGTGATGATAAAAAGTTTATTGAGTAAGTTGCTTTCTTTTTTGAGTTCTTTCGTAGGTGTATAGTTTTTTAATTGCTCTAAGTTTTGTAAAATCTTCTCTTTTGTTATTTGAGCTTTGGAGAGCTGATCTATTTCACGGGTTCGTGCAGCATCTTGAAATATCTGCATCATTCTTTCATAAAGATGTAGATTATCAGCATGGATAGAGGCAATTTTAAATCTATTACTTTTAATGTGATTTAAATTATGAATATTACTTTTTGTAAAGAGATAATTAATCGTAATATGGATGCTAAAAAAAGCAACACTTATAAAAAATATAATACGTAGTTTATGTAAGATGGTAGGGTTTGTAGACATAGGACTTTATAACTTCTAAGTTTTCAGCATATTCTAGTATGTATTGTCTAACGCTAACTCTCTATTGTATCTTATCTGTTTTTAAGTTTTTATAGTGTTACAATATGTGTCATAATCTTTATTTTATGGTAAAAAGTATTTTCCCACTAGATGGATTTTTTGCATAGGCAATAATTTTTGTATTTTTTTTCATGGCTTGGCTCATCTCTTCTTCTGAAAGTTTTTTGGGAGGTTGTGTTTTACCTGTATAGATTTGTTTCATCCAATAGGCATGTACCTCAGAAGGCGTTTTCTTGACAACTTTTTTATAAAATTCTTGATAGGTTTTTATATCTTTACTGTCTATAGGCGTAACGTGTATGCCATTAATGGTAGTTGTTTTTTTTAGATAAAGATTGGCTAACTCTTGTTGACTTACAGAAGTTAATCTATTATTCTGTGAGATAACAACAGAAATATCACAAAAAGCTGTTGTAGAAAAAATAATTGATAAAAGTATGGCTTTCATTTTTGTCCTTATACGGAAATTTAGTAGGAAGAGTATAAGGATTCAATTCTTAAATAAATATTAAAATATTTT
>JAHJJU010000006.1 GCA_018822805.1 bacterium | reverse complement strand
AATAAATTGTTTTATATTATTTTAACTTTAATAGAATAATTTTAGAGAGATACACATTTAAAGAGAAATATAAAAAAATAAATTAAAATAGGAAATAGGAGAAAGAAAAAATAAGTCTACTGAAAGAAAACCTTTCAGTAGTTTGAGCATTAAAAATAAAAAGAAACTTAGTTTCTCTTCTCGATAATCTCTTTTGCAACGTTTGCAGGTACTTCATCATAGTGATCAAATTCCATTGCATAGGTCGCACGACCTTGTGTCATTGAACGTAAGTCTGTTGAGTAACCGAACATCTCAGAAAGTGGTACAAATGCATCAACAATCTTAGATCCTGCTCTGTCACCCATACCACGAACAATACCACGTCTTTTTGAAACATCTCCAATAACATCACCCATATAATCTTCCGGTGTCTCAACTTCAACTTTCATCATTGGCTCAAGAATAACTGGACTAGCCATCTTACAACCCTCTCTGAATCCCATTGAACCGGCAAGTTTAAATGCCATTTCAGATGAATCGACGTCGTGGAAAGAACCATCATACAGTGTTACTTTTACATCTTCAACAGGATACCCTGCTTGAATACCTCTAGCCATTGCTTCTTGAATACCTTTATCAACAGGTCCAATAAATTCTTTTGGAATAACCCCACCTTTAATTGCATCAACAAACTCATAACCGGCACCCGATTCTTGTGGCTCAATCTTAAGGTAAACGTGACCAAATTGTCCACGACCACCAGACTGTTTAGCATACTTGTACTCTTTTTCTACAGAAGTTCTAATGGTCTCACGGTAAGCAACCTGTGGTGCACCAACTTCAGCTTCAACTTTAAACTCTCTTTTCATTCTATCTACAAGAATCTCAAGGTGAAGTTCACCCATTCCTGAAATAATAGTTTGACCAGACTCTTCATCTGTGCTTACACGGAAAGATGGATCTTCTGCTGCCAGTTTACCTAGAGCAAGTCCCATTTTTTCTTGGTCAGCTTTTGTTTTTGGCTCAACAGCAACCGAAATAACCGGATCCGGGAAATCCATTCTTTCCAATACAACTTTATCAGAAGCATCACAGAGTGTATCACCTGTTGTTGTATATTTAAGACCGACAACTGCCCCAATCTCACCGGCATAAATCTCTTTAACCTCTTCACGTTTAATAGCATGCATTTTCATGATTCTACCAATACGCTCTTTTTTGTCTTTTGTTGAGTTATGTACGTAAGAACCTGACTCCAAAGAACCACGATAAACACGGATAAATGTCAACTGTCCGACAAATGGATCGGTCATAATTTTAAATGCCAATGATGCAAACGCACCATCATCAGTTGAAGGTACGGTTACTTCTACTGTTTCATCATCCATCATGGTACCTTTGATAGCAGGTGCTTCAATTGGTGATGGAAGGTAATTAACAACAGCATCAAGTAGAGTCTGAACACCTTTGTTTTTAAATGCAGAACCAACTGTCATTGGAACAATATGCATACCGATAGTAGCAGCTTTAATTCCAACCATAATCTCTTCTTCTGTAAGCTCTTCACCTTCCATGTATTTTTCCATAAGCTCATCATTACCATCAGCAGATGAAATCTCTTCAATCATTTTTTCACGGTACTCTTCTGCCAATTCCATCATATCTTCCGGAATCTCTTCTATGTGGTAGTTAGAACCCATAGCAGCATCTTGATCCCAAACGATGGCTTTCATTTTTACAAGGTCGACAACACCTTGAAAATTCTCTTCTGCACCGATTGGAAGTTGAATAGGTACCGGGTTACCATTTAATCTATCACGAATTTGTCTCTCAACTTCGTAAAAATCTGAACCTGTTCTATCATACTTGTTAACAAATACGATTGATGGTACACCATAACGATTTCTTTGTCTCCAAACGGTTTCTGATTGTGGTTGAACCCCACCAACAGCACAAAATACTGAAACAGCACCATCAAGAACTCTCATAGAACGCTCAACTTCAATGGTAAAATCAACGTGACCCGGAGTGTCAATAATATTAATCTGCTTACCTAACCATTCACAAGTTGTTGCAGCAGAAGTAATGGTAATACCTCTCTCTTGCTCTTGCTCCATCCAGTCCATGGTTGCAGCACCATCGTGAACTTCACCAATTTTATGCTCAACACCTGTATAGAAAAGAATTCTTTCCGTTGTTGTTGTTTTACCTGCGTCAATGTGAGCAGCAATACCGATATTTCTTACATCTCCGAGTTTATGTGTTCTTGCCATAACTTAGTCCCTTACCATCTATAGTGAGCAAACGCTTTGTTCGCTTCAGCCATTCTATAAGTATCTTCTTTCTTCTTGAAAGCAGAACCTTTATCTGTTGCAGCATCCATTAACTCGTTAGAGATTCTCTCTATCATGGTTCTTTCGTTTCTTTTTCGAGCATAGTCAATTAACCATCTAATAGCCAATGTTTGTTGTCTAGCCGGTCTAACTTCGATAGGCACCTGATAGGTAGCTCCACCAACTCTTCTACTTTTTACTTCCATTGCAGGTTTAACGTTATCCATTGCCTTGTTGAATACATCAATACCTTTTTCACCGGATTTCTCTTCAATTCTTCTTAATGCAGCATACATAATTTTTTCTGCTGTCACTTTTTTACCGTCTAACATTACGGCGTTTATAAACTTTGTTAAAACTTTAGAACCATGTACTGGATCTGGGAGTACCGGTCTAACGGGAGCTTTTCTTCTTCTCATATTTTATCTTTCCTTATTGTCTTCAATCATTACAAATTGATTTACTCAAGTCTTGTCCCCTAAGGTTCTTTGACAACACCTGCTCAAGCCTTACTTTAGGCTAAACTCTCTACTGTTTTAACGTTAATAATTTAAAATTATTTACGAGATCTATTTAGGTCTCTTAGTACCATATTTAGATCTAGCAACGGTTCTACCGTTAACACCTGAAGCATCCAATGCACCACGAACAATATGATACTTAACCCCTGGTAAATCTTTGATTCTACCACCACGTACAAGTACGATTGAGTGTTCTTGAAGGTTGTGACCCTCACCACCGATGTATGAAATAACTTCAAATCCACTGGTCAATCTAACTTTTGCAACTTTTCTTAAAGCTGAGTTAGGTTTTTTAGGAGTTGTGGTATAAACTCTTGTACATACACCTCTTCTCTGAGGACAGCTTACTAATGCTGGTGATTTTGATTTTTTAATCACTTTTTTACGTTCTTTACGAACTAATTGGTTAATTGTAGGCAATACAATTCCTTTCTGTTGGTTTTTTTGAATTAAAATCTGGACTTGGAAATCCCAAAAACACGGTGTTCAAACGCACTTTCGGGATCTCCAAATTTAGAAAATGGTGCATATTATACCGAAATACTCTTTATTTGATATGATTTTTTATGGGGAAATTTAATATAAATAAAATGTTGGACACTGTAGGGACAACGCCCCCGTGCTTGTCCGATGTTCATTTTGATTTTCGGACATCAATCATTTAAATTGTTTTGCATATTAGGCATTGGACAAGCACGGGGGCGTTGTCCCTACGAATTGAACATCAATACAAAAACTCATAAACCCCACTACTCCACTCAATCCCCTGACTCAACCCATCATCACTACAAACTTTATCAACTAATTTAAACCCGGCATCCAAAAAAGTTTGATTGACCACATCGCTTCTTAGGTCTTCAAAAAACCGTTCATTATTTTTTCTTGACGTAACGGTAGCAGGATAGAGAAGATCAAGTCACAAATACAAAGTAATCTAGATAAAATCATATAGCATAGGAATCTCTATTGTAAATTTGTGAGTCGACTCCTATTATCCTTTCTCTAAAAAAGCTTTGAATGACTTTCCACTCGAACTAATACCAACTCTAAAATATCATCATCAATTCGATAAACCAACAGTAAATCTGGCTAAACATGACACTCTCGACATCCCAAATAGTTTCCTATCAGTTTGTGGTCTTTAGTTCATCATCTAATTCTTCACCTTTTGCCAATATCGTTATAACTGGTTTAAGTAAGGTTTTCTCTTTGTTTGAAAGTTTTTTATAATCCTTTTTGAAGCTTGTAGTTCTAAAGATTTCATACATTTATGAATCCAAATCATCAAAAAGTTCATCTACATTTTTGAAGCTTTTACCTTTTCTTGTTTCAAGCTCATGAAGTGCTTGTTTAGTTTTATCATTTGGTATCTTTAACTCAAATGGTAATCCTTTATTTAACACAATCATGTTGTTAAATACACTTATTGCTTGAGAATAGTTAAGTCCCATTTGATTTAAAATTTCTTTTGCTTGATGATAACTTGTCTCTTCAACACGTATTGTTGTTTGAGTTTTCATGATAACTCCTAATCTTTAGTTTTATATATTATATCCCATTTTGAATACAAAATCAATATTTTTAATGTTTGTCAAAAAACTATAGAGGCGTTGTCCCTACAAAATCTGCTATACTACCAAAACTAAAAACCAAAGGAGTCGCCGTGTGTGTCATTATTACCATTATTATGTTGGGGTTTGCCATACAAAATCTTATGGTGGAAAACTGGCTAGCAGGAGGATCTCAACTACTGATTGCTTTGGCATTTCTGCTCTTACTTATAAACAACCTACGTCGTACACGTGCCGAACGTACCGGGCAGTGTTATAATGGATGTAGCATCACCAATTGGATCGGGAATCTTTTTAAAAAGAAGGAGTCACAATAATGGAACATTTTTTTACCTGTCCCTACTGCTGGGAGCGTATTTCGATGATTTTAGACAGTGAAGAGGAGTCGAGTGATTACATTGAAGATTGTGAGGTTTGTTGTCGACCTATTGAGTTAAAATTTAGATTTTCAGGAGAACACTTGGTTCAATTTGAAGCCAAGGTTATGGAAGGAATATAAAATCTATGTAGGGACAATCCCTTGTGGTTGTCCCTACATGTAAATCCAATTAATATGAGAAAAAAAAGAGATTAATCAATCTCTTTATTCTCAATCAATATAACATCGTCAACATCAATCATACCTGTACCTACAGGAATAAGACGACCAATAACAACATTCTCTTTAAGATCTTCAAGCGTATCAACGGTACCTGCAATAGATGCAGAAGTTAATACTTTAGTGGTGTCTTGGAATGATGCAGCCGAGATAATACTGTCTGCACCAACAGCTGCTCTTGTAATACCAATAAGAAGAGGCTCAGCAATAGCAGGCTCTCCAAACAGTTTTATTACTTTTTCATTTTCTACATCAAATTTCTTTTTAGAAACCAAATCACCATCAATGAACTTTGAGTTACCACCATCGATAACTTTTACTTGACGCATCATCTGAGAAACAACAATTTCGATGTGTTTATCTGAAATGTTAACCCCTTGACGACGATATACTTTTTGTACTTCTTCAACAATGTACTCATACAACGCTTTTTCACCAAGTGCAGCCAAAATATCATGACTTGAAATGGTACCATCGGTCATTTTTTCACCGGTATGTACAAAGTCTCCCTCATTAACCACAATGGCTCGTTGTTTGTCTACAAATTGCTCAATCGGTTCACCATGTTCCGGTGTAATAATAATACGTTTTTTACCTCTTAATGGCTTACCAAATGATATTGATCCATTAATTCTAGCAATCAGTGCCGGATCTTTTGGTCTTCTGGCTTCAAAGAGTTCCGATACTCTTGGAAGACCCGAGGTAATATCGCTTGATTTCTGTGCAGCTTTTGGTGTTTTTGCCAAAATATCTGCAATTCCTACTTTTTCACCATCTTTAACGAAAATAGATGTTTTAGGATCAAGTGAATACGTAATTAACTCACCGTCATCCGTAGCCAATACAATAGCTGGCTTGTATGAAGCAGGAATATACTCATTGAGGGTTAATCTACGCTCACCCGTCAACTCATCAAACTGTTCAACAACGGTTACACCCGGAATAATGTCTTCAAATTTTAATGTACCATTTGCTTCAGCAATCATTGGCTCTGAATATGGATCCCATTCAGCTATCACCACATGCTCAGAAGTTGCAGCTCTAGCAATAACATCACCTCGTGCAACAACCGTATTGTCAGCAATTTGAACAATCGATCCTCTTGCAATATAGTGTCGTGCAGCTTCTCTATCGTTTTCATCAACCACAACAGCAAAAAGTCCTTTTTCAGTAATGACTTTTCCATCAGGAATACTTTCAAGTCTTTCTAAATAATCGCCTTTTAACAAGAAGAATTTAACGGTACCTTTTGCATCAGCTTGAATATCTTGCGTAATTGGTGCTCCATCTTCAACTTTAAGTTCAGAGGCAAATGGAATACGACTTGGAACAGCCCATGACTCTTTAATCACTTCAATAATCGAGTCACCTTCCTCAATAATCTCACCATCTTTAAACGGTATAAAGAGTTTTCCATCAACTTTTCCACCAACACCGGCAAGTTCATTGGTTTTTGCAACATCATTTTTTCTAATGGTATATTTCTGCTCTTTTGCACCTTGTTGTACCATCAATGTAATCTCATCGTGAGATTGGGTAATACTTAACCGACCTCTGGTTAATGACTTAACTTTAGGCTCAACCAAAAGAACACCGGCATTTCTACGGTTAGAAACAAGCAATTTATCCTCGTTATTTTTATAAACATTTAGATTATAGTATCGGATAAAACCCTCTTTGTTTGCAATAACTTGACGCTCTTCTTTACCGGCAGTCGCTGTACCACCGGTGTGGAAGGTACGTAGGGTCAGCTGTGTACCCGGCTCACCAATGGATTGTGCAGCAACAACCCCAACGGCCTCACCACGTTTAACAATCTTATTCTCAGCCATGTTCAGACCGTAACATTTTGCACAAATGCCCTTAGGAGCTTTACAGGTAACTGAAGTTCTGATGTTGACTGAACGTACTCCCGACTCTGAAATAAGTCTTGCCATGGGCTCATCGATCATGGTTCCTTCACTGACCAGTACCTCTGAAGTAATTGGATCGATAATATCTTGAGAGATAACACGTCCATAAACTCTGTCAGAAAGTGGCTCAATCAGTTCGTTACCTACATAAATATCTGAAACATCAACACCTTCATGTGTTCCACAATCATGCATGACCACTTTTACATTTTGTGCAACATCAATCAATTTTCTTGTCAAATAACCGGCTGACGCTGTTTTCATCGCTGTATCGGCAAGACCTTTTCTAGCTCCGTGCGTTGAAATAAAGTACTCAAGTACGTTTAGACCTTCACGGAAGTTTGAGGTAATTGGTGTTTCAATAATTGATCCATCCGATTTCGCCATTAGTCCCCTCATACCTGAAAGCTGTCTGATCTGAGCTGCAGAACCTCTCGCCCCTGAGTCAGCCATCATGTGAACCGAGTTGAATCCATCTTTATCTTTCTTAATCAGGGTCATCAACTCTGAAGCTACGGCATTGTTGGTATCGGTCCAGATATCAATAATTTTATTGTATCGCTCTTGCTCTGTTAAAAGACCTTTACCAAACTGCTTTTGAATCTCAATTACTTGCTCTTTTGCAGCAACAACCGTTGGTTCTTTACCTTCCGGAACTTTAATATCATCAATAGAAATTGAAACACCGGATTTGGTTGCGTATTTGAAACCAATGTCTTTTAAATTATCCAAAAATTCAGAAGTATACGAGATACCACTGTTTGCATAGATGTAATCAACCAAAGTACCAATATCTTTTTTCTTCAAAATTTTATTCCAGTAACTCTCAGGAACATAATCCGGAATAATTGAATTCAAAATAACTCTACCGGCCGTGGTGTTAATAATTCTGTTATCAACAACGGTTCTAATCTTTGCATTAAGATCCAAACCACCTTGCTCATTGGCAATGAGTACTTCATCAACATTCGCAAAAAGTTTATGCTCACCAATCACATCAATCTTTTCAAGCGTGAGGTAGTAAAGACCTAAAATCATATCCTGAGAAGGAACAGCAATCGCTTTACCTGATGCAGGAAGCAAAATGTTCATAGATGCCAACATCAAAATTTTAGCTTCTGCAATCGCTTCATCTGAAAGTGGTACGTGAACAGCCATCTGATCCCCATCGAAGTCGGCGTTGAAGGCAGCACATACTAGAGGATGAAGCTGAATCGCTTTACCATCAATGAGTTTCGGGTGGAACGCTTGAATTGACAATTTATGCAGTGTTGGTGCACGGTTGAGTAGAATCGGGTGATTACTTACCACATCTTCTAAACACTCCCAAACTTCATTGGTTTGAAGCTCAATCATCTTCTTGGCTTGCTTTAAAGTCGTAGCATATCCACGCTCTTCAAGTTTTGCCATAACATGTGGTTTAAAGAGCTCAACAGCCATCTTTTTAGGTAAACCACACTCATCCATTTTAAGATTTGGACCAACAACAATAACCGAACGACCCGAGAAGTCAACACGCTTACCAAGAAGGTTTTGTCTAAATCGTCCCTGCTTACCTTTAATCACTTCGGAAAGTGACTTAAGTGGTCTTTTATTGGCACCTTTAACTGAGTTTCCTCTTCTACCGTTATCAAAAAGTGCATCAACTGCTTCTTGAAGCATTCTTTTTTCATTTCTTACAATGATCTCCGGTGCATCAAGTTCAACCAATCTTTTAAGTCTTTGGTTTCGGTTAATTACTCTTCTATAAAGGTCGTTAACATCTGAAACAGCAAACTTACCACCGTCAAGGCTTACAAGAGGTCTAAGATCCGGTGGCATAACCGGTAAAATAGTCAGCATCATCCACTCTGGTCGATTCCCTGAATCTAAGAAAGCTTCAATAACTTTAAGACGTTTAACAATGGTCTTCTTTTTAGCTTCTGATTTTGTCGCTAAAATGTCTTCTTTGAGTCCAGAGAACATCTCAACCAAGTCCAGCTCTGCAAGCAATTCCTTAACAATTTCTCCACCCATTCGTGCATCGAGTCCGGAGTCCGGGAAGCGTTGTGTGATTGATTGAAACTGCTCTTCATTTAAAACATCGTACTTACTTAATGGTGTTGCACCATCAGAATCGTAACACGCTTCACCGGCTTCTTTTACAATGTAGGCTTCATAGTAAAGTACACGCTCAAGATCTTTCATTTTAACACCTAAAAGTGTACCAATTCTAGACGGTAATGAACTCACATACCAAATGTGTGCAACAGGAGCAACCAAATCTATGTGACCCATACGATTTCTACGTACTTTAGAAGTAGTAACTTCAACACCACACTTCTCACAAACGACACCTTTGTATCGCATCTTTTTATATTTACCACAAAGACACTCATAGTCTCGAACCGGGCCAAAAGTCTTAGCACAGAAAAGACCATCTCTCTCTGGTTTTAGTGTACGGTAATTAATGGTTTCAGGTTTCTTAACTTCTCCATAAGACCAAGACAAAACTTTTTCAGGGCTAGCAACACGCAGCTGCATCGCCATAATGTCTTTTGGTTTCTCTTCTTTATTTAAATCAATAGGGGTTAAATTATCTAAAAATTCACTCATTATGCTTCTCCCTCTTTTTTCTTCTCATATAAATCTACATCAAGACCAAGTGCTTGAAGCTCTTTTGTCAATACAAACATGGTTTCAGGTACACCCGACTCCGGAACCGACTCACCTTTAGTAATGGCTCTATAGGCTCTGGTACGTCCATCAACATCATCCGATTTAATGGTCAACATCTCTTTAAGAATATGTGAAGCACCATAAGCCTCTAATGCCCATACTTCCATTTCCCCAAATCTCTGTCCACCAAAGAGTGCTTTACCACCAACCGGCTGTTGTGTTACAAGAGAGTAAGGTCCGGTTGAACGTGCATGTACTTTTTCATCAACAAGGTGGTGAAGTTTTAACATGTACATGTACCCAACGTTAACACGCTCGATCATCTTTTCACCTGTTTTACCATCATAAAGTTCAGTTTTACCATCAGCATCCATTTTAGCTAAAGCAAATAACTTATCAAACTCTTCAATATTTGCACCTTCAAATACAGCAGCACCAAACTTAACACCTTTTGCCCAATCTCTTGCATACTTCAACAACTCATCATCGGAGAGTTTCTCTAACGTCTCTTTTGCATTCATAAGTTTAGCAACATCTGCAATTTCAGCCATTTTTGCTCTAAGCTCGGTAATCATCGTCTCTTTATGCTCATCAAACATGTTTTGAATCTGCTCACCCAACTCTTTTGCAATCATTCCCAAGTGAACCTCAAGAATCTGACCAATGTTCATACGAGAAGGTACCCCTAGTGGGTTCAAAATAATATCAACGGTTTTACCTTCTTTGGTATAGGGCATATCAATTTCCGGAACGATGTTAGAAACAATACCTTTGTTTCCGTGACGTCCAGCCATTTTATCCCCAACTTTTAGTTTACGTTTCGTTGCGATATACACTTTGACCAACTTCGTTACACCATTTGGTAAAATGTCATCTTTTTCTAAAATATGAAGTTTCTCTTCATGTGCATCTTTCAATTTCTTCTTTTGTCTTTGGAAGTAGTTTTTAGTTCCATTGTACTCAGTCTGAACAGCAGAATCATATGATTGAACCACCGATCTTAATGCAAAACGATTCACTTCTAAAATTACTTCCATCGGAATAGAATCACCGGCTTTATAGTCTACTTCAGCCACAGTAACGTCTGAAGAAAGCGTTGCCTTAGAAAGTAGTGAAGCAATTCTTAAAAGCTCTTCTTTATCTATCATAAGAAGCTTGTCATGGTGTTCACCATCAAGAACTGCTTTTTCTTCTTCATACGATTGAACTGCTCTGGCATCTTTTTCTTGACCTTTTTTGGTAAAGACTTTAACATCCACAACCACACCTTCCATAGAAGCAGGACAGTAGAGTGATTTGTTCACAACATGACCGGCTTTCTCACCAAAGATGGCTCTAAGTAGTCTCTCTTCCGGAGTAGGTTTAATTTCACCTTTTGGAGAAACTTTACCAACCAAAATCATACCCGGCTTCACATGTGTTCCTACTTTAACGATACCACTCTCATCAAGATGGGTTAATTCATCTTCACGAATGTTTTGAATGTCTCTCGTAATCTCTTCCGTACCATGTTTAAGCTCTCTGGCTTCGATCTCTTTTTCATAAGTATGCACCGAAGTAAAGGTATCTTCTCTAAGAATTTTTTCAGAGATAATAATCGCATCTTCGTAGTTGTATCCATACCAAGGCATAAAGGCAACACGCATATTTTTACCAATGGCAAGCTCACCCATGTCCATATTTGGTCCATCAGCAATCACCTGACCTGCTTCAATCATATCACCTAATTTTGCTGTTGGTGTCTGTGTAAAAGTCGTGTTTTGGTTGGTACGCATATTTTTTTCCATTGGATAATGATCAATATACACGCCACCTTCATCTTCTCCTAAAATATAAATATTTTTAGAATCAACTTTTTCAACTTTACCCGGTCTCTTAGCTTTTACAGACTCCCAAGCATCACGACTTACAATCGCTTCCATACCTGTACCAACAACTGGTGCTTCTGTTTTTAACAATGGAACAGCTTGACGTTGCATGTTTGAACCCATCAAAGCACGGTTTGCATCATCGTGCTCTAAGAATGGAATTAAGGCAGCAGCTGCCCCTGAAACCATTAATGGAGAGATATCAATCAATGAAACTTTCGATGTCTCATTCAAAAGAATTTCACCATTACAACGCGTCTCAATAAGATCATTAACAATTTTTCTATCAACCACTTTCGTTGAAGCCGGAGCAATCACCAAATCCTCTTCTTGTGTTGCTGTTAAATAAACTATCTCATCAGTAATCATACCATCAACAACTTTGTTGTATGGTGCTTCAATAAATCCTAAATCATTTACTTTTGCATACGTTGCCAAAGTATTAATAAGACCAATATTCTGTCCCTCCGGTGTCTCTATTGGACAAATACGACCGTAGTGAGTTGGGTGAACATCCCGTACTTCAAAACCTGCACGCTCTTTAACAAGACCACCCTCACCTAATGCTGAAAGTCTTCTTTTGTGTGTCACTTCTGAAAGAGGATTGGTCTGATCCATAAACTGTGATAACTGTCCTGACGAGAAGAACTCTAAAATAGTGTTCGTGATCATCTTAGAGTTGACCAAATCGTGTGGCATTAACTCATCTAGTGTACCGGAGAGTGTGGTCATCTTGTCACGAATCGCTTTTTGCATCTTTGTAAGACCGTTATAAAGCTCATTTCCTAAAAGTTCGCCAATCGCTCTAATTCTTCTGTTACCAAGGTGATCTCTATCATCAATATGACCTGAACCATTTTTAACTTTTGAAAGATACTTCACCGTATGAATAATATCTTCAGCCGTCATAACGGTTACATATTCAGGAACATCAAGACCCAATTTATGGTTCATTTTCATACGACCGACTTTGGTTAAGTCATATCTTTCCGGATCAAAGAAAAGTTGTCTTAAAAAGTTTTTCGCAGCTTCAGCTGTTACCGGCTCACCCGGTCGCATGACTTTATAAATACGAATAACAGCCAATGCATTTTCATCTTCAATCTCTTCGGTCTGCTTCAACAATCGTAATGACTCTTGATCAGCTATGAACGATTTAATAATTGAATCATCAGCACCCTCTGCCAAGTCATCTGCAATAAAGAAACTCTCAACACCGGCATCAATAAGTTTTTTAAGTTTTAACTCATCCATCTGTGTTACAACATCAAAAAGAACTTCTCCACTCTCTTGATCAATAACGGGTGCTGCTAGGTGTCTCTCGACTAAGATATCTAAAGGATACTCTACCCATTCTAAACCATCATCAGCAAGTTTTTGAACTTTTTTCTTGGTTAAACGTTTCGCAGCAGCAATAACAACATTACCATCCAAATCACGAATCTCATACGGTGCACGTCCTGAGAACTCTTCTACTGAGAATTTTGTTACAAATCTATTGTCTTTTACAAAAATTTCTTTACTTGTATAAAATAGTTTCATAATGTCTTCTTTAGAGTAGTCTAAGGCTCTAAATAAAATGGTTACAGGTATTTTTCTTCTTTTGTTAATTCTTGCATAAAGAATATCTTTTGCATCGTATTCAAAGTATAACCATGAACCACGATCAGGAATAATTTGTGCAGAATAAATCAGTTTGTTAACAACCGTTGTTGCCTCTTCTTCTTTAAAAATAACACCTGGAGATCGGTGAAGCTGGTTAACAACAACCCTCTCTACACCATTAATAATAAATGAAGTTCTGTCTGTCATTAATGGAATGTCTCTTACATAAACAGCTTGCTCTTTAATCTCTTTAGGATCAAGTTTTTCACCTGTTTTTTCATCTCTATTCCAGATGGTTAAAGCAATATTCATTTTTAAAGAAACAGAGTAGGTTAAACCTCTCTCCATACACTCACGAATGGTGTATTTTGGCTGAACAATATCAGAACCTTTGTACTCTAAAGTTAATCTATTTTGATGATCATTTAAAGGGAATACCGAACGAAATACTTTTTCAATGGTTGACTCAGTTCTATTTTTAGAATCGATCATTAAGAAATCATCGTAAGATTTTTGTTGAAGTTGAAGTAGGTTTGGAACAGCAATTTGCCGAGGGGTCTTTGAAAAGTCGACTCTTAATCTATTTCCGGAATGTAAAGAATTTAACATGGGCGAACCTTATTAATAGTATGTTATGTTAATTAATGAATGTATAAGATATACAAAAAAACTATTGCGCAATAGCTCATCGCTATATCTAAAAATAAAATTTATTGATTTTGTATTGTTACTAATGCAATACAAGAGTTATAATCCACTGTTACCATTACAGTAGAAGAAAGAGTTGTTCAATTATATAAGCCCAAAATGCGACACGTCGCATGAGCCAACTGCTGAAGTTAACTCAGCGTTAGCGTAGTTTTTTGGGCTTTGCTCAAAAAGCGTCCTAATAAATAGAGACTTATTTAAGCTCACAAGAAGCACCGGCTTCTTCGATTTGTTTTTTGATATCTTCAGCTTCTTCTTTAGATACACCCTCTTTAAGAGTTGTTGGTGTCTCTTCAACAGCAGCTTTAGCTTCTTTAAGACCAAGACCTGTAATTGCTCTTACTACTTTAATAGCATTAATTTTCTTAGCACCTGCATCTGTAAGAATTACATCAAATTCTGTTTGCTCTTCAGCTGCCTCAGCTACTGCAGCACCACCGGCTACTACTGTAGCTTGTGCAGATACACCAAATTTTTCTTCAAATTCTTTTACAAGCTCAGAAAGCTCAAGTACTGACATGTTTGAGATAAATTCTAAAACGTCTTCTTTAGTTGTTGCCATTTTCAATTCCTTAAAATTCTATATTTCTAATGATTTCATCATCATTACATTTAATTAAATATTTATAAAGTCAATCTTTATAAATAAACTACGCCTCTTCTTCTTTCTTAGTAGCTAATGCTTGAAGTCCGATCGTCATTGCACGAGCTGGACCATTCCAAACATTAAGTAACATACCAAGAAGTTCTTCTCTACCCGGAAGTTTAGCCATAGCATTAATCGTAGCGACATCTGCAACTTTTGACTCAATAACCCCAGTTTTGATTGAGAAGTGTGCTTTGTTGTTTTCAACAGATTTACTGGCTACTTTACACGTAGCAATCTGATCTTCACCCCAAATAAAAATGTTGTTATCAAGAAGTTCTAACTCATCACAGTTTGCATTTTTAAGAGCAATTGCTGCTAATGTATTTTTCACAACTCTAACATTTATATCATTTTCTCTAGCCAGTGCTCTAACACCCTCTAATGCTTCAACAGTCATACCTTTGTAATCACATACGATTACAGCACCCTGATCAGCAAAAGCAGTTGATAATTCACTAACTATAGCTTCTTTTTCTATTCTAGTCATTGGTTCTCCTTTCGACTTCTAACAGGGTATTGTAATTACAACACACCTACCTTTTCAAGTAAATTAATTAAGCTTTCGCCCCTGTTATCTTTAGCCTAAAATAATCTATGCCAAGCATAAAGGAAAAAACATTTGCAATGTAGGGGCAGAGCCAAGTCTCTGCCCTCAATTCAAAATGTTCTAAGCTTTAGGCTTATTTTGCTTTTATCTCTAAAAGTTCAGTTGTATCAAGAGTAACAGCAGGACTCATGGTTAAAGAAAGTGCACCATTAGTGATGTATCTACCTTTAGCTGCTGCCGGTTTGGCTTTATTAATTGCCTGAACAAAAACTTCTAAATTCTCTTTAATTTTATCAGCACCAAAACTTACTTTACCAATTCCGGCGTGGATATTACCTTTTTTATCAACTCTAAAGTTAACTTTTCCACCTTTTGCATCTGTAACTGCTTTAGTTACATCCATGGTTACCGTACCGGTTTTAGGATTAGGCATTAAACCTTTTGGTCCTAAAATTCTAGCAACTTTTCCAAGAACACCCATCATGTCCGGTGTTGAAATGACTGTATCAAAATTAATATTACCTGCTTGAATCTCTTCAATTAAATCTGCGGCACCTACAATATCGGCACCTGCAGCTCTAGCTTCATCAGCTTTTGCATCTTTTGCAAATACAGCAACTCTAACTACTTTACCTGTTCCATTTGGAAGAACAACAGAACCTCTAATCATTTGATCTGCATGTCTAGGGTCAACGTTTAAGTTTAATGCAATCTCTACCGTCTCATCAAACTTCGCTGATTTCAATTCTGGAAGAAGTGCTGTCGCTTCAGTTACTGAATAGTTCTTCTCGTTATCTACTTTTTCTAAGAGCGCTGCTCTTCTTTTAGTTGTTTTCTTTGCCATCTATCTCTCCACGATTATAATAAATCTCCCACACTGCTGTGGTCATTAAAAATACCTAAAATAACTTAGGTACAACAAATATTACTCAGTAATATCTACACCCATACTTCGACATGTACCCATAATGATTTTTGCAGCCATCTCTTTGTCATCTGTATTTAAGTCAGCAATTTTTTGCTCAACAATCTCATTAATTTGAGCTGCTGTCAATGTTGCTACTTTATTTTTAAGTGGATTATCTGAACCACTTTTTAAGTTAGCAGCTTTCATAATAAGCTCAGATGCCGGTGGTTGCTTTGTTTCAAATGTAAAACTTTTATCTGCATATACAGTAATTTCAACCGGGATTTTGAAACCCATTTTATCTTTTGTTCTTTCGTTAAATGCTTTACAGAATTCCATAATATTAACACCACGTTGACCAAGTGCAGGTCCTACTGGTGGTGATGGATTTGCTGATCCGGCAGGAATCATTAATTTGAACTTTCCAGTTACTTTTTTTGCCATCGTTGTCTCCTTAGATTAAATAGTCATTTATTTTAAATATAAATAAAAACTTTCAGTAATACAAACTCTCACTGTTTCTATTACTGAAAGTTTTTGTAAAAAGTAAAGGGTAGAGCCATGTCTCTACCCTACAAGATTATAAAATTTTCTCTACTTGTGTATACAAGATCTCTACAGGTGTGTTTCTACCAAAGATTGAAACATTTAATTTTAACTTCCCATGGTCTAAATCATACTCTTCAACCATTCCTGTAAAGTTAGAGAATGGACCATCAACAATACGAACCATTTCTCCATTTTCAAAGTCAACTTTAGGTCTAGGAGCTTGTTTTTTCTCCATTTTGTCTAAAATAACTTTAATATCTGCATCATTTAATGGTGTGGCTGTTTTACCTTCACCGATAAAACGTGAAACTCGAGGTAAAGATTGAATTTTATGCCAAAGACTTGTGTCTAAATCAACACAAGCAAAAACATATCCAGAATAAAGAACACGCTCTGTAATCTTTTTCTCTCCGTTTTTAACCTCAATAACTTCTTCCGTAGGAACAATAATATTTTCTACTCTATCTTCAATTCCATTCTCTACAGCTAGAAGTTCTATACCTTTTTTAACTGCTTGTTCACTACCTGAGTAAACTTGAATTGCATACCATTGAAATGCCATATTAACCAACTACTGCTGTTACAATAGATGACATCAATAAGTCAACAAGTGCTAAAAAAATTGATATAACGGTTACGACTAGAAAAACAGCAAAGAATGCTTGTCTTATTTGTACTTTTGTCGGAAATATAACTTTTTGAATTTCTTCTTTAACGTGTGCAAAATATGTTGTTAATTTTCCCATTGTAATTACCTTTTAATTATGGCAGGCCAAGAGGGACTCGAACCCCCGGCACCTGGTTTTGGAGACCAGTGCTCTACCAACTGAGCTATTGGCCTAAGAATAAAGAAGCACCATTGATTTTTCAATGATGTTCTAAAAAAGGGAGACAACTGAATGTTTTACAGTTTCATCTCTTTGTGTGTAGTATGACACTTACACCACTTACAGTATTTCTTCAAAGCAAGTTTTTCTGTAGTGTTTCTTTTGTTCTTAGTTGTATGATAGTTTCTTCTTGTGCACTTTTCACAACCTAAGTGAATTGTTTCTCTCATTGTTTCTCCTAAAGAATATTACAAGAGAGTTAAACTCTCTTGTAATGGTTACTACTCAATAATATCAGCAACAACACCGGCACCAACAGTTCTACCACCTTCACGGATAGCAAACTTAGTACCTTGTTCAAGAGCTACTGGGTTAATAAGCTCAACATTAATTTTAACATTATCACCTGGCATAACCATTTCAGTACCCTCTTCAAGAGTAATTGAACCGGTAACGTCAGTTGTTCTTACATAGAACTGTGGTCTATAGTTATTAAAGAATGGAGTGTGTCTACCACCCTCTTCTTTTGTAAGTACATAAATTTCAGCTGTAAACTTAGTGTGAGGAGTAATGGAACCTGGCTTACAAAGAACCATACCTCTTTCAACTGCACTTTTATCAATTCCTCTTATAAGAACACCACAGTTATCACCAGCTTCTCCACAATCCATCTCTTTACGGAACATTTCAACACCGGTTACAGTTGTTTTTTGAACATCTCTAATACCAACGATTTCAACTTCATTACCAACACAAACAGTACCTCTGTCAACTTTACCCGTTACAACAGTACCACGACCTTGAATTGTAAAGATATCTTCGATAGGCATTAAGAAATCTTTATCTGTTTCTCTTAGAGGCTCAGGAATATACTCATCTACAGCATTCATAAGTTCAACAATTTTGTCTGACCACTCACCAAGAGTACCAGATTTTGCTTCTTCTAATGCTTGATATGCAGAACCGGCTATGATTGGTGTATCATCACCCGGGAAATCATATTCAGAAAGAAGTTCTCTAACTTCCATCTCTACAAGCTCTAACATCTCTTCTTTATCTTCATCATCAAGTTGATCTTCTTTGTTTAAGAAAACAACAATATAAGGAACACCTACTTGCTTAGAAAGAAGAATATGCTCTCTTGTTTGAGCCATAGGTCCATCAGTTGCAGCAATTACAAGAATAGCACCATCCATTTGAGCAGCACCGGTAATCATGTTTTTAACGTAATCGGCGTGACCTGGACAGTCTACGTGTGCGTAGTGTCTGCTATCAGTTTCATACTCAACGTGAGAAGTAGCAATAGTAATTCCTCTTTCTCTCTCTTCCGGAGCATTATCAATTGCATCATAATCCATAAATGCTGAATTGTTTTTAGTTGCAAGTACAGCAGTAATTGCAGCTGTTAATGTAGTTTTACCGTGGTCAACGTGACCAATTGTACCAATATTAACATGGGGTTTGTTTCGTTCAAATTTTGCTTTAGCCATCTGTGTCTCCTAAGTTTAATTGTTAAAATTCGCTGATATTATATCAGAAATAACTCTATATTGCTTTAATTACCAACAATATGGACAAAACTATTATCATCATAAATAAAAAAGTTACTTAAAAACTTTTTTAAATTTAAAAACGATATATCGTGTGAGCTGCCTAATAAAGACCATTCTCTGATGATTACACTTTTGTCCATAAAAAGTTTGGTGGGGCCCATAGTGAGACTTGAACTCACGACCTCTTCCTTACCAAGGAAGTGCTCTACCCCTGAGCCATATGGGCGTTAACTGTATAAGTAAATATACATGCTTAATGCTAAATTTTATAAAATTAAATAAGTGATTGTTCATGAGGCAAGTAATGTGAAAGTAGTTATAAAAAATTTCACATCAGCTCCCAGAAGTTTTCAATACCATGGAGCGGGAAACGAGACTCGAACTCGCGACCCTCAGCTTGGAAGGCTGACGCTCTAGCCAACTGAGCTATTCCCGCATCTAAAATATTGAATAATAACATGGTGGTGAGTGAAGGATTCGAACCTTCGAAGACATAGTCAGCAGATTTACAGTCTGCCCTCGTTGGCCACTTGAGTAACTCACCGATTGTCTTGTTATTATATTGTCTGGTCAAACACTGATAAAATTTTAATGGAGCTGATGAAGGGACTCGAACCCCCGACCTGCTGATTACAAATCAGCTGCTCTAGCCAACTGAGCTACATCAGCACCATTCATTTAAAGTCATTCTTTAAATGGAGTCGCATTATAGACAAAAATAGTATCTATGTCAAGAGTTTTTATAAAAAAGATGAAAAATTTACAAATTTGCTATAATTTCTTAAAAAAGGGATTATTTTATGAAAATACTTTTAGCACCAAGTGAGACAAAGATAGAAGGTGGTAGTGAAAATTTCAATTTGAACAGTTTACTTTTTCCCGAATTATCATCAATACGAAAAAATTTACTGCACCACTATATCAATCTGTTACAACAAAAAGAGATGTATACCCTTTCTAAAATGTTTGGTCTAAAAAAAGAAGAAGATATTCTCCATCATTGTAAAGATATTGTTCATGAACTCACCATGAAAACCATAGAACGTTATACCGGTGTTGCATTTGATCATCTAGACTATGGCTCATTAGACCAAACATCACAAACCTATATCGACCAACATGTTGTCTTATGCTCAAATCTTTTTGGTTTTCTTCGTGCTGATGACATGATTCCGGAGTATCGACTAAAACAAGGTGAAACCATTGGAGCGTTAAAACCAGAGAAACTCTATAAAGAGCAAAGCTATTTAATGGAGGAGTATTTGAAAGACGAAGATATTTTAGACTTAAGAGCTGGATTTTATGATAAATTTTATAAACCCACTAAAGCCTACACCACTTTAAAATTTATAAAAGGGGGTAAAGTTGTCAGTCATTGGGCAAAAGCCTATCGTGGCATTGTATTACGAAAAATTGCCCAAGCACAGATTAATAATTTAGAAGATTTTATGAAATTACCTATAGAAAATCTTTCTATAGATGAAATTCAAACCAAGAAAAATAAAACAGAGATTATCTATACCATTGATACGTAGGGACAACGCCCCGTGCTTGTCCCTACGTGTTCAATAAGGCTCGAACAATCTCTCGATCATCAAAGTGAATCTTTTCACCTTTAATTTCCATATAGTCTTCATCCCCTTTTCCTAGAATCATTAAAACTTCATTCTCTTCTAGTTCTCTTAATGCTTCTGATATGGCAAATGCTCGATCTACCATGGCACGAGTATGACTTTGATCCTTGATACCGGACAAAATATCTTTTATAATGTCTTCCGGCTCTTCATCCCTAGGATTATCACTGGTAACGTAAACTTTCTTTGCAAAGGTTGCTGCAACAGTGCCCATTCTTGGTCTCTTGGTGCGATCACGATTCCCTCCTGCACCGAAAACAACCGAAATATCTCTATCTTTCATGCTGTCCAATACCTGAATCATACCATCATCCGTATGTGCAAAATCAACAATCACCAAAGGCTTTCTACTCACCACTTCCATACGACCGGCTACTCCTGCAAAGTTTTCGACTACTTCACACACTTCAGCAACATTTCTTCCGGTTAACATAACACAAGCACCGATCGCTGCCATAAGATTAAAAAGATTAAACAACCCTACCATAGGAGAATGAAAAGTTGCTTCCGTACTTAAATGTTTAATACCTGCAGTAATACCATGTTGTAAAGAGAATGCCTGAACTTTAAAGGTGGCCGGTTCATCAACACCGTAACTTTGTGCACCGATAGGATTATAAACAATATTTTTAATATCATCTTTATTCAACAGTTTAGGTGAATCATCAGCAAAAAATCGACTTTTTACAGCACGATACTCTTCAACTGTCTTATGATAGTCCAAATGATCCGAAGTAACATTGGTATGTACTTTTAAAGCAAAATTAATACCTTCAATTCGCTCTTGATCAATGGCATGAGAACTCACTTCCATAATAAAATAACTGCACCCTTTTTTTTGAGCAATTCTCATATGATTCAATGTCTCTAGTATAGAAGGGGTCGTCATACTTTTAGCTTCAATTCGCTCTTCATTGGCAAAAAAACCCCTGGTTCCTTGTAGGGCAACGCCTTCTCCTAGATCCAATAAAAAAGAGTAAATCGCTGCTGTAACCGTTGTTTTACCATTGGTTCCTGTCACACCAACAGCTTTCATCGTATTCAAATTCCATTTCTCTATAAGTTCTGTAGGCATAATCGTCGAAGGTTTCTTTTCAAGGGTTTCAAAATATCGTCTGTTTTGTGCTGTTAAAAGAAACTGTGTATCGTCTGCTATTGCTGTTGTATCATCGGTAATATATTTGTAGTTGTCTATGTTGTAGTCTAATTTCACTTACTTTTCTTTCATATTAAGGTATTAAGCACAAGCTAAAGAATTAATCTTCTTTTAATTTATGATAAAGTGCATAGATGTCTTGATCTTTTGCAAAAGTATTTCCTAAAGAGTCTAAAAACTGTATTGCCAACTCTTCTTGCCCTTTCTCAATCAATGCATTTATAAATGCGATATACTCTTCTTTATTTTTTAAAATTACGCGTGTTGAAAACATTACATCTTCAAAAGCCCGTTTAAAATCACCACGTTCATCTATAAATTGTAAAAACTCTTGATATCCAATACCATCTTTATATTCAATTTTATCAACATCTAAATTTAACAATTCATTTATACGATCTTTGCTGGTATCTAATGTACTCAGAAGATTGACCATTACTTCACCGGCATCCTCTTGCTCATTTTTAATAATTTGATAATAATCAAACAGTGCCTGTGCCTCTTCACCACTCTCCATACCAATATCACATAAAAATACACCAATTTGTGCATCACTGTGTGTTGGATACTCCTTTAAAAGTAACCCATACGTCGTCAATGCATTTTCATATTTTCCTAAAGTGAACTGTTCTTCAGCTCTTGTAAGTAGTGTATCAAGACTTATTTTAGCCATAATTATCCTAGTTGTTCTAATTTATCTTCCATACCATGTGGAACATTAATAACAGTAATTTCCGGATGAATAAATGTCCTCATCTCTTTTTCAATTCCAAACTTAATGGTTGTTCCTGAACTTCCACAACCAACACAAGCTCCTTGTAATTGAACAAATACTGTACCATTCTTTATATCTAGCAGTGATACATCACCACCGTCTTTTTTAATCCAAACTCTTGCTTTATCTAACATTGATGTTACAATTGGTCTTAATTCTTCATCTGTAAATGGAAGCACCTGCTTCTCCTTAATTTATAATTATTCTATTTATACATTATATTTTAGACTTTGTCAAGTCCATGTGCTAAGTTTTGATACCTTAAACTTTGAGCTTGAAAAAAAGATTTTCAACTTTCATTAGAATATAAAGATAGAGAGATTACAATACACAACAAACAAAACAGTGGTAAAAAATGATTCGTAAAATCTTTAAAAAAAAGAAAACCAACAATAAACTACAGCAGTTTATAGACAAATATAAAATACCACGTGAATATCTGGCTGTTAATCGTAAATCTATTTCAAGGGGAGTCTTTATAGGGCTTTTCTTTGGTTTTATACCCATGCCCTTGCAGATGCTAGCCGTCTTAGCTGTTACGCCATTTTTTAAGTTTAATGTTCCTATTGCCATCTCTATGGTTTGGCTTAGTAATCCTATAACCATGCCATTTATGTACTACATGGAGTATCAAACAGGAAATTTTTTACTGGGTAGAGAAGAATTAGAAAATGTTGAGTTAACATTGAATTGGTTCAGTGAAAACTGGGACAATATTCTTCTTCCTCTCTATGTAGGTACCCTACCCTACTCCCTCATTTTATCAAGTATTGTCTACTATATTATTAATAAACTTTGGATACTCTCTGTACAAAAAGAGAAACCTCATAAGTTTAAAAAATAAAATACCTTTTAAGGTTTTAACAAATAAATCTGCACTTCCGGAAATTCTCTTGCCTTTCTATACATAATAAATGACAAAATTTTTTCAATAACTCTTTTCATTCAACCCTCCTTTTTGTTATAATATATTAAAAATAATTTTT
>JAHJJU010000083.1 GCA_018822805.1 bacterium | reverse complement strand
TTATTAAAATAATAATTTATGGTAAATTTTTAATTTCTATCACAATTGTCTCTAATTGTTGTGAAAATCTACTTAATAAAGATTCATCTATGTTGTTTTCTAATTGTTCTACAGTATGATTTAAAGACTCCATACCCAAAGTGGCTGTAAGTCCTTTAATGATGTGGAGTGTTCGATCTAACTCTTCTTTGCTTAATGTTTTTAAATTTAAATTTTGATAACGTTCTATAAAACTGTGTAAAATCTTTAAATAGAGCTTTTTATTATGGTTAAGATGTTTTAAACCTAAAGTTGTATTAATATAGGGTGAGTTTGGAAGCTCAATTTTTAAGTCATTGTTGGGGGTTTGGTTTGGCATTTGTGCTCCTCAATGGTATAGGTAAAAGTATAGGCAAAGAATTGGTCTTAATTGTGAAAATGTGACGTATTATGTCATTTTTTGGGTTTAATTATTAAAGAAGATGTAAATAAATTTTCTGATATGCTTTCATTTCTTAAGAAAAAAAGGACAAAAATGGGAAAAATTGGAAACATCATTATTGGTATATCGGGAGTGCTGTTACTGTTTACAGCATTTGGATTTTATACCATAAACAACGAGAAGAAAGTAGATGAAAAAAAAGTTTTTCACTCTTCTTCAGAGAATCAGTTTAGGTTTAAAACCATAGAGGGAAAAAATTTTAACATTGAAGCATTTGCTAAGCAGTTTAGAGTTGAGGGAATGGAAGAGAAAATAGTTTTTTTAAAAGTTTTTGGTTGGGATTGTAAATTTTGTAAAAAAGAGATTCCTGAATTAATTCAATTAAAAAAAGATTTACCCAATACCATAGAGATTATTGCTGTTGAAGCACAGCAGCACTCCATTGAGGAGTCCAAGAAGTATGCCAAAGCGTATGGAATTAACTATCATATTGTCTCAGGAGATGATCAAGAGGAGTTTTATACTTATTTGGAAAGCACGTATGGTTGGAGTGGTGTCATACCTCTGACGATTGTCTTAGGTCAAGGGGGCAAAGTCTTGGCATTTGAACTGGGAGCAAAATCGTATACGTTAGCAGAGTTAATGAAAGCTTCATTGTTAAGAGAGTAGGTTCATGAACTTTTGTAAAAAAAATTACATACGTATATTGGGTATCTGTGGTTCTCTTTTTTTACAAGCCGACACCATAGAGATTGGTGGTTGTGCAACAGTTAGGAGCAGTGAACCTCAAGGCTGCTCTTCAGATAGTTTGCTCAATACACAATCTTCTCTTTTTCAAGTAGAAGATGAAAATCGTACAAAAACTTCATCTAAAATGAACATTACAGAGAGCTTGGTCTCTGTTCCTGTCACCCATGAAAAACAGGAACTACAGATAGAGAGAAACGTTATTGATGCAACGCAAAGTTGTCCTCCTTTTTGTATTCAACCCATGCGTATTGCAGGTGTGGAGACTGTTGCAGAGTTGGAAACACTTGCATTTATAGCAACATTAAAAGAAAAAAAGCCTCAGTTACTTGTTGATGCTCGAAGCAGTGATTTTTATCGAAAAAGTACCATTCCCGGAGCCATTAATATTCCCTACACGATGCTTCGTAATGAGAGTAAGTATCAAAAAGAGGTTTTAACCTTATTGGGTGGCAAACAATCTTCAAAAGGATGGTATTTTAAAAATATTCAGACTTTACTGATTTTTGGTAATGGAGCTAAAGACATTCAGGCTTCTAGTGCAATTAAGACACTTTTATTTTTGGGGTATCCTGAAAATAAAATTCTTTATTACCGAGGAGGTGTAGAGAGTTGGGAAAATTTAGGCTTGACACTTTATTAAAACCTGAGCAGGGGTTTAAAGCTCCCCTATTTCTACCACACCTAAAGTTTGAACAAACTCTAAATGCTCAAGCTCCTCTTTATTGGCGTTACCCTCGTTGAGTTTATTAAACTTAGCCGTTCCGGCACCATCATATGCTTCTTTATTATGAACCTCTTTTTGAGGTTCTACAATGTACTCTTTGGTCTCTACAACACCCAGCGTTTGAACAAATGGTAAATTGTCCATGTCAATCTCCTTTTCTACTTTGGATTCTTGAACGTTTGTTTTTGATGTGACAGTCTCTTTTGGAGCTTTTGGTTTGATAGCTTGATGAATTTTCTTTTCGACTTTAACAACTTTTTCTATTTTTAGTGTTTCTGTCTTTATGGGATCTTTTTTTATATCGGATGTCTCTTTTTTTGGTTTTTCTGTATTTGTTATAGGTTTTATAGTTTCTTTAAGCGTTAATAAGACCTCTTTAGCTTCTTCTTCAGGAGAGATGTTGTTACTACTCTCAAAAGAGGAGATGGCTTCTTTTAGATTGGCTAAGGTAGTTTCAGCTGTATCTACTTCCGGAGTTGAGGGTATTTGAATGGGAGCGATGTGTATTACTTCATTGTTTTGAATCTTTTTTGTAACAGTTTTTTCTTTTGGAAGCGTAAAATAAATCATTAGGATGATTAAGAATATTGAGAGTAATAAAAAATTTTTTTGTTTCGTCAAGGAAGTCCTTTTTTCTGTAAATGCTACGATTATAAAATAAAAATGAAAGTATAATTAGAATAGCTTAAAAGTCCTATTATTCAGCTAACTCTATTATAATGTGCTTATGAAAAAAGAGATATTTTTATGTGCCATCAATAACATTTTGAGTGGTACTTGCCTTGAAGATTGTAAGTTTTGTACACAGAGTGTTCGTTATCATGCCGATATTGAACGTTATAATTATAAGTCAATTGAAACGATTGTAGATGAAGCGAAAAGAGCCAAATCTCATGGTGCATTGGGCTACTGTTTGGTCACAGCCGGGAAAGGTTTAGATGACAAAAAAGTTGATTTTGTTGCCAGAGCTGCACAAGCCATTAAGGATGAGGTGGAGAATTTAAATCTTATTGCGTGTAATGGAACAGCTTCGGTTGAGCAATTACGTTATTTAAAAGCACATGGTATTGACAGTTATAATCATAATTTGGAAACTTCGGAAAACTATTATAAAACCATCTGTACCACACACTCGTGGAGTGAACGTTATGAGACGTGCCAAAATGTAAAAGAGGTAGGCTTACAGTTGTGTTCAGGTGGTATTTTTGGAATGGGTGAAAGTTATGAAGATCGAGCGTCTCTTTTGGCTTCTATTGCTTCTTTAAATCCTGAATCCACCCCTTTAAACTTTTATCATCCAAATGCTGCTTTACCGATAAAAAGTAGAAATATCTCCAGAGATGAAGCTTTGGAAATTGTCCGAAAAGCACGAAGCCTTTTGGGTGAAGATCGGCTGTTGATGGTTGCAGGTGGACGTGAACTTCTTTTTGATGGATGTGAGAATTTAATGTTTGAAGCAGGAGCCAACTCTATGGTGATTGGTAACTACTTAACTACAGTAGGTGATGACCCGGAAAAAGATAAAAACATGTTAGAAAAATTGGGATATGGCGTAGCAACAACTTGTCATGAATGATTCTGTAGTTGTGATTCTAACGCTCTCTTTAGTTTTAGTTCTCTCTCCTCACCTCTCTAGAATTTTTCGTTTACCCACAGCACCTATAGAGATAATTATAGGTTCGCTGTTGGCATACTTTGGTATTATCCACTCCGAGAATACAAACTTTGAACTGCTTGCACAAGTTGGTTTTCTCTATTTAATGTTTCTTGCAGGGCTTGAAGTCGATTTGAAAAGTATTTTTAAAATGCCAAAAGTGTACATTGCTCAATCTTTTTATTTTCTTATGTTCTTATGGGGATTGGCTGTATTTTTTGGACTTCTTTTTCAATTGCACTACATTTTAATTGTTGTATTGCCCCTCATCTCCATAGGTATTTTGGCAACCCTATCCAAAGAGTATGGCAAAGAGAGTCGATGGGTTAAAATAGCTTTCTTGGTAGGAACCATTGGGGAGGTGGTGAGTATTGTAGCATTAAGTATTTTAGAAGCTTCTACTTCGGTAGGTTTTGGTGGAGACCTTCTACATAAGATGTTACATCTTTTACTTTTTTTAGGGGCTGTATTGGCTCTTTATGGTTTGTTGCGTTTGCTTTTTTGGTGGTATCCTGAGTTTAAAACAACACTGATGCCCAGTGATGATGAAAAATATCATGATCTACGATTAGCGATGGGAATCTTTTTTATCATGATTGCTATTATGAAACAATTACATCTAGAATTGGCATTTGGTGCTTTTATTGCCGGGCTTTTTATTTCTACTTTTTTCCATCATAAAAAAGCATTAGAGGATAAAATGACAAGTTTTGGATTTGGTTTTTTAGTTCCGATTTTCTTTATTCATGTGGGTGCATCATTTAATTTAAACAACATATTTATATCAAATGTTTTAAGTACGACAGGAATTCTTCTTTTGCTAATGTTTACCATACGACTTTTAGCTGCGTATACGCTGTCGTTTCTTATAGGAAAGCAAAATGCTATTTTAACAGCATTGGCACTTTCTATGCCTTTAACACTGATGATTGCTGTTGCAACCGTAGGAGCAGAGACACATGTGATTGATATGTTTGATTATTATGCTGTTATTTTGGCGAGTTTGATTGAAGTTATTGTAGCAATGATTGCGATTAAGCTGTTGGCTAAAAAATAGTACCACTCAAACTTAATGTTTAACCTATTGTGCATCCGACCACTCAAGATATTTTTTATGCAGCCTTGCATTGTCTTCTTTTAATGTAACAATTTCTTTTTGGAGTATTGTCTTTTCATTTTTAAGACCTTGAAGGACTTTTAATGAGTGGTTTCCAAAAAGGAGGTTGGCGACATAAACCCCAAGAACAATAACAACGATGGCTGTTGATAAAAATATCTTAAATGAAAGTCCGAGGAGTTCCTCCAACTTTCTAATCATGGGTTCTATGTTTTCTTGAAATGCAACCATCTTTAGTTAAAAATTGCTGCACCTAAGTATTCAAACTGTCCCAGCTCTCTTTCGATCTCTAAAAGACGGTTGTATTTAGCGATTCTATCTGATCTTGCTGTTGAACCTGTTTTGATTTGACCTGTATTGAGTGCCACTGCAAAGTCAGCAATGAAGGTGTCTTCACTTTCTCCTGAACGGTGAGACATAACACAAGTATATCCTGAACGTTGAGCCAATCTAATGGTCTGCATGGTTTCTGAAACGGAACCAATTTGGTTTGGTTTAATCAGAATAGAGTTGGCAATACCTTTTTCAATTCCCTCTGTCAAAATAGAAACATTGGTTACAAATAGGTCATCGCCTACCAACTGAACCGTCTCACCTAATCTCTGGGTTAAGATTTTCCAACCATCCCAATCATCTTCACTTAAACCATCTTCAATAGAAACAATTGGATAGTTGGCACATAGATTTGCGTAGTACTCTACCAATTCAGCCGAAGTTAATTCTCTGTTCTCTGATTTAAGAACATAGAGTCCCTCTTCATTAATGAGTTCCGAAGCAGCAACGTCAAGTGCCAATGCAATTTGTTCACCGGCTTTATAACCGGCTTTCTCAATGGCTTCCATAATGACTTGAAGAGGCTCTTCATTGCTTTTAAGGTTTGGAGCAAATCCACCTTCATCACCAACAGCTGTACTTTCACCCATACTGTCAATGACTTTTTTAAGGTGCTGATAAATTTCAGCCACAGCTTGTAAGCCTTCAGAGAAGGTATTAAATCCAATAGGCATAATCATGTACTCTTGGAAGTCAACAGAGTTGTTGGCATGTTCTCCACCATTGATGATGTTAAACATCGGAACAGGAAGTGTAACAGCATTGGCACCACCAAGGTATCGGTAAAGTGGCATATTAAGTGATTTTGCAGCTGCACGAGCAACAGCCATAGAGACACCAAGAACAGCATTGGCTCCAAGTTCAGAGTAGTTGTTGGTACCATCCAATGTTTTCATGGTTAAATCCACTTCTGCTTGATTAAATGGAGAGATTCCCACCAAGGCATCAGCAATCTTATCATTAACGTTTTCGCAAGCTTTAAGTACCCCTTTACCCATGTAACGGTCACCACCGTCACGTAGTTCTAATGCTTCTCTTTTCCCTGTGCTTGCACCACTTGGAACGATTGCAGATGCAACAGTACCATCACTTAAGCTTACTGTTGCTTGAACGGTTGGGTTACCTCTACTGTCCATTACTTCATTTGCTCTTACATCATCAATAAAAATCATATTGTTACCTTTTATCTAATTTTGGTAGAAGATTTTACCATATTAAGGCATAGAGATAAGCAAAGTAGAGGAGCTAAATGCTGATTAGAAGAGTATATACTTTATTTTTGCTTAATTATAAAATATTAGTTAATAAAATAAAGTATATTTTATTATGTTTTACAGTGAAGAGTTGCTCTACTCTTCACTGTCTTTAATAGCTTCACTGTCCATAATGAGCATGGTGTTAATTCCCAATGCTTCTTTAATTTTTCCTTCAATTTCATCACGCAGTGCATGCTCCTCTTTAAACTTCAGTTTAACGTTTTCTTTTCCTTGTCCAAGTTTTGTTTCACCGTAAGAGAACCAAGCTCCGGACTTGTCGATGATGTCAAGTTTTACACCATAGTCAACCAACTCACCCTCTTTAGAGATACCCTCTCCAAACATAATGTCAAATTCGGCTTGTCTAAATGGTGGGGCTACCTTGTTTTTAATGACTTTGGCTTTTACACGGTTACCGATAGACGCTTCACCTTGTTTGAGTGTCGCAATTCTTCGCACATCAATTCTCACAGAAGCATAGAACTTAAGTGCATTTCCACCTGTGGTGGTCTCCGGACTTCCATAGCCCATCATTCCGATTTTCATACGAATTTGATTAATAAAAATAACGGTGGTGTTGGTTTTATGTAGAACACCGGTTAGTTTTCTAAGGGCTTTACTCATAAGTCTGGCTTGAAGACCCACTTGTTGGTCGCCCATCTCACCCTCTATCTCTGCTTTTGGTGTTAAGGCAGCTACAGAGTCAACCACAATCACATCAACAGCTCCTGAACGTGCTAGCGTCTCTAAAACATCCAATGCTTGTTCTCCAAAGTCAGGTTGAGAGACCAAAAGATTTTCAACATCAACACCCAAGTTTTTAGCATACTGCACATCAAGTGCATGTTCGGCATCGATAAACGCACATACTTTATCGTCGGCTTGTGCAGAAGCTGTGATTTGAAGGGCTAAGGTTGTTTTACCTGAACTCTCCGGACCATAAATTTCAATAACTCGTCCTACCGGTACACCACCAATGCCCAATGCCATATCGAGACCAAGTGAACCTGTACTAATAGCTTCAATAGGTTCGATATTTTTATCACCCAAACGTACGACGGTTCCTTTACCGAAAGTTTTGTCGATTTGTTTCATCGCCATGTCTAAAGCTTTTTGTTTATTTGCATCCATATTAAAAATCCTTTGAAAATTTATTCTGTATATCTATTATTGACATTGTAGTATGATTTTACTGATTTAACTGAAAATATGTCAAATTGTCATGTTTTTTTTAGCTAAAATACTCCCAATAAAAAATTTAGGAATTTTCATGTCATCAATCTCTCTTTCAGCCCTCATCTGGTCAACAGCCGACCTGCTTCGTGGCGACTACAAGCAGTCCGATTATGGTAAGGTTATCTTGCCGTTTACCCTTTTACGTCGTTTGGAGTGTGTGCTTGAACCGACACGCCAAGCTGTCTTGGAGGAGTATGAAGCACGAAAAGCCCTGACTGTGCCACTTGAGAAGTTTTTGGTACGTAAGTCAAACCACAATTTTTATAACACTTCCAAGTTTACTCTTGCTAAATTGCTCTCTGATGCCGGTAACATTGCTGAGAATTTAGAGAGCTACATTCATGCTTTTAGTCCCAATGCTTTGGAGATTTTTGAGAAGTATGATTTTGCTTTGCAAATAGAGAAACTTAGTGAAAACAATCTGCTCTACCTGATTGTAGAGAAGTTTGCCAATTTTGATTTGACTCCCCAAAAGGTCTCCAACCATAAAATGGGTCTGCTTTTTGAGGAGCTGATTAGAAAATTTGCCGAGCAGTCCAATGAGACAGCAGGAGAACACTTCACCCCACGGGACATTGTACGCTTGACCACTTCGTTGCTCTTTGCACTTGATGACGAGGTGTTGACCAAATCCTCTGTGGTGCGTAGCCTTTATGACCCTACAGCTGGAACAGGTGGTTTTTTGAGTTCGGGTTCTGAGTATGTTCATGAGTTAAATCCCAGTGCTGAGATTATCCCTTTTGGGCAGGAACTCAACCCCGAATCGTACGCCATTTGTAAAGCCGATATGATGATAAAAGGGCAAAAAGTCGAACACATCAAGCACGGCAATACCCTACGTGACGACCAACTATCGGACAAAAAGTTCAACTACATGCTCTCCAATCCCCCTTTTGGGGTGGAGTGGAAAAAGGTACAAAAACAGGTCACCGACGAACACAAACTCCAAGGCTATGCAGGGCGTTTTGGGGCAGGACTGCCAAGGGTGAGTGATGGTTCTTTGCTTTTTTTACTACATCTTATCTCTAAAATGTCACCTATAAATGAAGGTGGAAGTCGTATCGGTATTATTTTAAATGGTTCGCCCCTTTTTACAGGTGGTGCAGGAAGTGGCGAAAGTGAGATTCGCCGTTTTGTTCTTGAAAATGACCTACTAGAGAGCATTGTCGCCATGCCGACCGATATGTTTTTTAACACAGGCATTGCCACCTACATTTGGATACTGAGCAACCACAAAACAGCCAAACGCAAAAACAAAGTACAGCTCATCAATACCACGAACATGGGGCAGAGTATGCGAAAGTCTTTGGGGTCAAAACGTAAAGAGTTAAGTGAAGAGAGCATTGCTGAGATAGTACGCATACATGGGGACTGTGAAAGTGGGGAGATTTGTAAACTTTTTGACACGACCGATTTTGGGTATCGGCGTATTACGGTAGAGCGACCGTTACAGCTTAGTTTTTACCCTCACGATACAGAACGATTAGAGGCATTAACAACCGACAAAGCCTTTGTAAAATTGGGAGCTTTAGGCGAAACATTTTTGGAAGCATTGTCACAAATGGATGAGCAGATTAATGACCGTGAAGTGTTTGTTCAATTGCTACTTAAAAATGTCGGGGTAGGGACGCCCCAACCTACGGCAACTCAGCTTAAATTATTGCAAAAGCATATGGGGGAGCATAATGACGAGGCAGCCTTATGTTACGACAAAAAGGGAAATGTAGAGCCAAATCCTGACTTGCGTGACCATGAAAATGTGCCATTGAACGAAGATATTTACGCGTATTTTGAACGTGAGGTGAAACCTCATGTGCCTTTGGCATGGATAGACGAAAAGAAATGTGATGAAAAAGATGGAGAAGTCGGCATCGTGGGTTATGAAATTCCGTTTAATCGTCATTTTTATGAGTATGTCCCTCCACGTAGTTTAGAGCTGATTGATGCTGAGTTGGAGGCATTGAGCCAAGAAATTGTGGGGTTGTTACATGAGATATAAAACCGTAGGTCGGGTTGCCCTCTACCCGACAAAAACCCAAACGGTCAATGAATGTAATCGTTCAATGGATGTTTGTATGCAGATGTTTTTTGTTTTGTTGAATTTTGATTTTATGCGAATAGGTGTCGGGCAGAGGGCAGCCCGACCTACGAAGGGTTTGTATGTATAAACCCTATCCGAAATACAAAGAGAGTGGTGTGGCTTGGTTGGGTGAGGTTCCTGAGGGGTGGGGAAATTACAGGATAGATTGGATTAGTACAATAATTAGAGGGAATACAGGGTTTAAGAAAGATGAGTTACTAGATAATGGTGAATATGTTGCCTTGCAATATGGAAAAACATACAAAGTTGATGAAATTAATAAAAAATTTGATTTTTATGTAAATAGTAAATTTTATAAGCTTAGTCAAGTTGTTCATCATGGTGATACTATTTTAATATCAACTTCTGAAACAATAGAAGATTTAGGACACTCTTGTTTTTATAATAGAAATGATTTAGGATTGATTGGTGGTGAACAAATTTTATTAAAACCCAATGTAGAGCTTACTTCTGAAAAATATTTATATTATGCTTCAAAAGTATTTTGCAATGAATTAAGAAGATATGCTACAGGTTTAAAAGTATTTAGGTTTAACATTGATGATTTGAAAAATATATTCCTTTCAATTCCTTTAGTAGAAGAACAAACTCAAATAGCAACCTACCTAGACCAAAAAACCAAAAAAATCGACACCCTCATAGAAAAACAACAAACCCTCATAGAGCTACTCAAAGAGAAACGCCAAGCTCTCATAAGTCATGTGGTGACCAAAGGTTTAGATACTCAAAATAATCTTTGGAAGAATTATAGACTTGATTGGGTTACTACAATAGTTAGAGGAAATAGTAGTTTTAAAAAGGATGAGTTACTAAAAGCTGGTAAATATGTTGCCTTACAATATGGAAAAACATATAAGGTTGATGAGGTTAATGAAGAATTTGATTTTTATGTCAACGACGAGTTTTATAAGTTGAGTCAAGTTGTGGACTATGGAAATACTATTTTAATATCAACTTCTGAAACCATTGAAGATTTAGGACATTCTTGTTTTTATAATAGAAATGATTTAGGATTAATAGGTGGAGAGCAAATATTATTAAAACCGAATAATAGATTTATAGATGGTCGGTATCTATATTATAAATCAAAAGTATTTTCTACTGAATTAAAAAAATATGCTACAGGTCTAAAAGTATTTAGATTTAATATTGATGATTTAAAAAATACATTTATTTCAATACCAAAGGTAGAAGAACAAACCCAAATAGCCAACTACCTAGACCAAAAAACCAAAAAAATCGACACCCTCATAGAAAAATCTAAACAATCTATAGAACTACTAAAAGAACGCCGTACAGCTTTAATATCGGCTGTGGTTACCGGGAAGGTGGATGTGAGGGAGTAAGTGTATGACAATTTGACATATAAGTTAAATTCTTTGCAGACATTATGTTAGAATTTTTAAAAGGTAAATCATGAAACAAATAAAAATATCCAATATCGAAAAATTTATATCACTTTTTCAAAATAACAATACCACTTTTCAAAATATCTCTTGGGTAGAACCCATCTTTATAGGAATGTTAAGAGCTTATCAGAAAGATGAGCAACTTACTATTCAGACAGATAACAGCTATATTAAAAATATGATTTTACAAGAGTATACACCAAGTGGTACGTTTAGTCCTATTGAAAATATAGAAAATAGTCGAATGGGTTTAGAAAAAATATCGACGCATTTAACGAATATTATGCTTCAAAACTTTCATGCTTTACATGAAAAAGATATTACAGATTTAAAGCACTATTTACAATATCTATTTTTAGAGCTTATGAACAATGTAGCAGACCATGCTCACTCTGCTGTAGGTGGCTATACCATGGCTCAGTACTATCCCAAAGAGAAAAAAATACAATTTGTAGTAGCCGATAGAGGTGTGGCTTTTTTAAAAAATATACAGTTGAACTTTAGCAATATTAAGAGTGAGGAAGATGCTATTTATGAAGCATTAAAAAAGGGAGTTACCTCAACTCAACAAAAGATGTATAATCAACCTAAAAATGCAGGTTTTGGACTCTATGCAATGTTTGAAATATTGAAAATGACAGGTGGTAAATTTGTAATTATTTCTAATGACACACTTGTTCGATATGAAAATGAAAAGTACAGCACAAAAAAACTACAACATTCTTGGAAAGGTGTTGTTGTCGCATTTGAGTTTTTTGAAGCCAATATTAATCATGATATGGATTATTTTAAAAGGAATTTTTTATGGAAGATAGATGAAGAGGATGATGACTTTTTTTAAGCCACCCTCTCTTTTGAGTATTTGATAACAAAATTAATGGTATCTTTAATCCCTTGTGTTTCATTTACAAGTAAAACTTTTCCTCTGATATATTCCATACCAAAAGCTCTAATGAAGATTCCAAAGAACTCATCTATAAATGATTGAGTTACTTGTTCTATTCCAACAAAATCAAGCGTAATGGTATTTCCTTTATCAAGTTCTTTTTTCATTTTTTTTCTAATGATTTCTCCGGCACCTCTTGAGCCAACAAACTCAAAACCACCAGTTTCATTTTTAATGTTTATGACCATGGATTACCTCCTTTTACTCAATCTCTTTTAAGTCTGTTTTTCACTGTATAGGGTGTTGTTTAATGACATCTAAATATTTTCATTATAGTATACTATGTATTCATTTTGATTAAAAGTTTTAAAAAAAGAGACTTTTTTATGGAAAGAAGCTAAAAAAATTACGTATTTAATATTTTATACTGTTTTTTAATGTTTGTTTTTTATTTAAAATCAACTTTATGTTAAGAAAAAATTATTTCATTTTTTAATATCTTAAAATGAAGCTCTCTTTTATGGTAAACTATTTAATTCAGTAAATCATTTGGGAGAAAACATGGAGAGCCACAAAGAGATAGTATTTGAAAATGAAGTCATCGATATTCTCAAAGCCAACGGCTACCTAGAGGGAACATCAAGCCACTATGACAAAACCTTGGCTCTCTACCCTGAAGATCTTATAAGCTACATCCAAACCACTTCTCCTAAAGCTTATGAAAAACTTGCTAAAACCCATGGGGCTAAGGTCGATGAAGCCCTTTGTCAACGGGTGGCAAAACAGATGGATATGCATGGCTCATTACACATTCTACGAAAAGAGCTTAAAGACCGTGGGGCAAAGTTTCGGCTCTGTCAGTTTAAGCCTGAACTGCACAATGCAGAGACGCAAGTTAAGTATGAAGCGAATATTTTACGGGTGGTGCGACAGCTCTATTACTCGCAGAACAATAAAAACTCTATAGATTTGGTACTCTTTCTCAATGGAATTCCCATCGCCACCATAGAGCTAAAAACCGACTTTACCCAAGCTGTAGAGGTTGCCAAGAGTCAGTACCGAACCGACAGACTGCCCAAGGGTGAGCTGTTGTTGACTTTTAAAAAGAGGGCATTGGTACATTTTGCCGTGAGTGGGTCAGAAGTATGGATGACCACCAAGCTTGATGGGGCAAAGACTTTCTTTTTACCCTTTAACAAAGGAGACGAAGAGGGAAGAGCAGGAAACCCTGATAACGATGATGGATATGCCACGCAGTACCTGTGGGATGAGGTGTTAAAGCGTGACTCTATTTTAAATATTTTACAGCACTACATGCACCTCAATGTGAACAAAGAGACCCAAAAAGAGACCATGATATTTCCTCGTTATCATCAACTTGATGTCACCCGAAAGCTTGTGGCAGAGTCACGTCAACATGGAGCAGGACATAACTACTTGATTCAGCACTCAGCAGGGTCAGGGAAGTCAAACTCCATTGCGTGGTTGGCTCATCAGCTCTCTTCATTGCATGGGCATGATGAACACGCTGTGTTTGACTCGGTGATTGTGATTACTGACCGAACGGTGTTGGACAGTCAACTTCAAGAGACCATTGCTGGTTTTGACCATACCCAAGGGGTGGTGGTGAGCATTAGCCGTGAGGGAAACAGTGACTCCAAGTCGGTACAGTTGGCTAACGCGTTGGAGCGTGGGGCGAAGATAATCATTACGACCATTCAGACCTTTCCTTTTGTGTTACAAGCCATACGTGAACACACAACGCTTAGTGGTAAAAAGTATGCCATTATTGCCGATGAGGCACACTCTAGCCAAACAGGGGGAACAGCCAAACAACTGCGTGAGGTCTTAAATGTACAGCAGAGTGATGAAGATTTAAGTACGGAAGATATATTAATTGCTTCCCTTAACTCACGGGAACTTAAGCACAATTTGAGTTATTATGCCTTTACAGCGACCCCTAAAGCCAAAACTTTAGAGATGTTTGGAACATTGCCAAATCCCAATGAACCTGCTTTGGCCACCAACAAGCCCAAAGCGTTTCATGAGTACACCATGCGTCAAGCCATAGAAGAGGGGTTTATACTCGATGTACTGAAAGGGTATACCACCTATAAACTTTACTACAAACTCGAACATGCCAATCTGAAAAAAGATGAAGAGGTGGAGAGCAAGCGAGCCAAAGTGCAGATAGCCAAGTGGATGAATTTGCATCCTCATAACATTTCGCAAAAGATAGAGATTATCTGTGAACACTTTACGACGCATATTGCTCACTTGTTAGGTGGTCAAGCCAAAGCGATGGTGGTCACCTCAAGTCGTGAGGGTGCTGTGGCATATAAGTTGGCGTTAGAGCAGTACATCAAAGCTAAAAACTTAGAACAAAAGATGAAAGTTATGGTCGCTTTTTCAGGTAAAGTAGAGCATAAAGGTAAAGAGTACAGCGAGAGCAATATGAACCCTAAGCTCAAACAAGACATGCGAAAAGCTTTTGATACCGATGCGTACAATGTTATGCTCGTTGCCAACAAGTTTCAAACAGGATTTGACCAACCCAAACTGGTTGCGATGTATGTGGACAAAAAGTTGGGTGGGGTGGACTGTGTGCAGACACTTTCACGGCTTAACCGAACGTTTAGAGGAAAAGAACAAACGTTTATATTGGATTTTTACAATGAAGCAGAAGCCATAAAAGAGGCGTTTGAGCCGTATTATAAAAGTACGCACCTAGAGGAGGTAACGGATCCCAATGTGGTCTATGAACTTGAAGAGAAGTTACAAAACAATGGACTCTTTACGCTTCAAGAGGTGGAGAAGTTTGCTTCGGTGTTTTTTGTAGAGGGAAAGCCCTCACAAGCCAAAATGACCTCAGCCCTCAAACCGACGGTTGACCGATATAAGGTGCGATATAAAGAGGCGTTAGAGGTGATAGAGAATGCTAGCGATAAGTTTGAACTCAAAGAGGCAAATGAGACCAAAAGTGCCTTGGATATTTTTAAAAAAGATTTGACCACTTTTGTACGGATGTATGAGTTTTTGTCACAGATAGTCGACTATGGGGATGAGGCGTTAGAGAAACTTTGGGCGTTTGTTAAACATCTGATTCCCAACCTGAAAGCATATGTCACCAAAGAGCCTATAGACATTTCAATGGTGGCATTAACCCACTATAAACTACATAAGCAAGAAGAACAAAACATTCGATTGAGTGGAGAAGATAGCGAATTGAAAAGTGGAAGCCCGGGAGGAGCTGTGGCACGTGACCCTGAAAAAGAGTTACTGTCGTATGTGGTTAGTGAGATGAACAGCCTTTTTGAGGGAGAGTTAAGTTCAGGGGACATGTTAAATTATGCTCGAACGGTCACGGATAAAATGGCAGAAAATCAAAAAGTGATGGAACAGGTAGAGAACAACAGCCAAGAACAAGCGATGATGGGTGGTTTTGCTGAATTAATGACCGAGGCAATAATAGGGAGTTGGGATACCCATGAAAACTTAGCAACACAGCTTTTGAATGAAAAGAATATAGCCAAAGGGTTTGCTAATGTCGTGTATAGAATGCTCAAAGAGGGGTTAACCAAGCAGTATGCCGTCAATAACTCTTATGGTACTCAGATGGTAGCAGAGCCTAATGGTAGCTATGGAAAAAATTAGATAGAATACCTAAAAACATTTCTCGTTCCCAATGTCCTCGTTGGGAATGCATATTGGAACAGTATAGACGTATAAACTTTTTTAGTTTAAAAAGCTCCCCTATGCATTCCCAAGCTGGAGCTTGGGAACGAGACTCTTAGGAAAATTATGAAAAAAATAGAACTGGCCCACTCTCCTGATGCTGATGATATCTTTATGTACTATGCGATTAAATTTGGTTGGGTTGATACCAAAGATTATGCGTTTGATAACATTGGATTGGATATAGAAACGCTTAATAAAGAGGCAATTAAAGGTACCTATGATGTATCAGCGATTAGTTTTGGGATGTATCCCTTTATTAAAAATGAGTATGCCCTATTGCGAACGGCTGTTAGCTTTGGGAATGGATATGGACCTAAATTGATTCGTCGTAAAGATAAACAACTCAAACGAAACTTTAAAGTGGCACTCTCCGGTGAATATACGACCAATGCGATGTTGTTCAAACTCTACTACCCTGATGCACGACCTGTTTACATGGACTTTTTGGAGATAGAACAAGCTGTGGTCTGTGGTGAAGTAGATGCCGGTGTGTTGATTCATGAGTCAATTTTAGATTTTGATGAGCGTTTAGAGGTTGAAAAAGAGATGTGGGACATTTGGGTAGAGTTGGCAGGAGAGGGACTGCCATTGCCATTGGGTGGTATGGCGATTCGTCGTTCATTGCCGTTAAATCGTGCGATTGAGATAGAGAATATTTTGATTGAGGGTGTTAAAGTTGCTAATGATAAAAAAGAGGAACTTTGTAAACGGTTAGAAGATGAAAAGTTGGTTCGAATCTCCGATGCGATGTTGACCAAATATTTGGACATGTACGCTTCAGATGAATCGGTAGAACTTTCACCTTTTCAACTCAAAGCCTTGGACAAGCTTTATGAACTTGGCTTTGAAAAGGGACTTTTTTCTGAACCTTTGAAGACGGAAGATTACCTCATTCCTCGCGAATATCAAGCGTTACGGAACAGTTAGCTTTTTCGGAAGCGTAATAGCGATAGAGATAATAGATAGAGAGTGTCGAGAGGATATGCCACAGGGCATGTCCTTGAAAAATACTCTCCGGAAAACAGAGCAGTTTGCTAATATCTAAAACCCAAAGAACAAAAGCCAATAAGATGGTTATGATAGAATATTTAATCCACTTTTTATGAATAATAGGCTGTTTACTTTTTATATAAATGACCTCACTACCTATCCCAACCACAATCATAAATGCAACCAAATAGCGTCGAAGTTCCGGAGCTATCAGCAATCCTAAATCAAGGATGAGATTAATAACAACCAATAAAATAATGGACTCACCTATAGAGAGTTTATGATTTCGATAGAAAGCATAAATAAGAATAAACGAGGTAAGCAGATAGATTCCTGCTATATCAAATGTTTGTCCTAAAAAGCTGAGTGTAGCATGAAAAAAGGCACTCCCAAAACCAATAGAAACAGCAAAAATACCAAAAATTTGAAACAGAGGTGCCTTATAGCTCTTAAAAAAGATGAAAAAACCAAGATAGACAAAGCTAAATGACGAGAAAGTATTTGAAAATTGTTTTATAAAGCTGTCTCGATTAATTGCTTCGCAAAAACATTGATCGGGCATACAGGTTGCCATTTCATAATGGGGTAAATCTTGATAAAGATAGAGAAGATATAAGGTAAAAAGAGTGAGTGCCACCGTGGAGAGAGTGGCATAGAGATGTTTATTTTTCATAAATAATCAGAGTCTATTTTTTATAAATTTTTAGGGTGTAATTGATTTGTCTTGGACCTACTTTTTTACTAACAATAAAGTGTGTCTCTCGAGTTCCTCTAGTATTTTGTCCAACAACTCCTCGAACATCAACGTTGAAAGTGCCTTCATGGGTTCTATCTGATTTTAATTTTTTTGCAACAACCAACTCTTGCCATGTCCCGGACAATCTTTTCTTTTTAATTTTTAATTTTGCTCTAGCACGATTGTCTCCAGAGAGTTTTAAGTCATAACGGTATTCACCTTTACTTAAATCCAAAGAGTGTTGATCTCTGGTATCAGAACCTCTTAATTTACCTTCGAATGTTCCCATTAGAGTTTCAGCCTGTAGTGTCGTGGTTGCCAATAAAAGTGCAACAATTAAACCTAATTTTTTCATTGTGTATCCTTTAATATTTTGATAAAAGAAGTATAGCAATGAAAAATCATTTAAGCGTTCTGTCAATTTGGTATAATAACTTTATGTTAAAAAAAATAAAAGATATTCATTATAAAGAGTTATTCTTATACGGCTTTTATATGAGCTATATTGTTTTGACTACCATTGCCACGGTGGTAGACTTTTGGATTAATAATCATTTAGATGCTTTGGTTGATTGTATATCGGTAGTCATTGCAAGTTTGGCATTTTGGTATTATTTGAGAACCAAAAAACATGAGTTGGCTTCTATTTTACTTTTTTGGATTGCCTCTGGGGTGATACTTCTTTTTATTGTTAAGAATGAGTTTGATATTGGTATTATTTTTACCTTGTTGATTCCCATGGTAGCGTTTATACTGCTCTCGACTAAAAAAGTGATCATTCATGTGGGTATCTATTTTGTGCTTTTAGGATTTATTTTTGCTTACGGTTATGTGGTTTTCGATACTCATCCTCTGCTTTATGAGGTCAAACATATGAGTGCTTATATCATTGCGATGTTGTTTGTCATTGCTTTTGGTATTTTTTATCATATTGCGATTGAGCAGTCGTACCAAGAGTTGGAGTTGGCAAATCGACAAAAAACTTTTTTACTCAAAGAAATTCATCATAGAGTAAAAAATAACCTTAACATTATTGCATCGATTTTAGGTCTTCAAAAGTTAGAGAGTCCTTCAGAAGAGGTTCATGCCTTGATTGATCAGAACCGTCTGCGTTTGGAGTCGATTGCCATGGCACATGAGATTTTATACCGTTGTGATAATTTGGCACATATTGATTTTAAAACGTATATAGAGAAATTATCAGCCCATATATTACGAACCGAGAGTCATGGTGCTGGCATTTGTATGGAAATCGATATAAGCCCTTTAGAGCTGAGCATCGAAAAGATGATACAATTTGGATTGATGGTTAATGAAATGATGACGAATTCTATAAAATATGCCTTTCCTAATAATGAGGGAACCATTAGAATATCGTTAAAAAAAGAGAACGATGTGTACCGTTTTATCTATGCCGACAATGGTAAAGGGTTAGAGGAGCCATTGGCTCAGCATGGTTTTGGACAATCTCTGATTGAAATGTCGGTTGAACAGCTTGATGGAGTCTTGCTGATAGAGAACCGTAATGGGTTACAGTATACGATTGTATTAAAAGGATTGGATGATGAAGATATTAATCGTTGAAGATGAACTGATACCGGCGAATTACTTAAAAAAGGTACTTCTAAATGAGGGGTATGAAGTCATTGGTATTGCTAAACGGGGAGATCAAGCCATCGCTTTGGCAAAAAGTGAAAAACCTGATCTTATATTTATGGATGTGATGTTGCAAGACAAGATTTCAGGTGCCGATGCAGCTGTAGAGATACACTATAGCAATCCTAATATCTTAATTATATTTCTAACAGCTTTCTCCGACCAAGAGATGATTGAGTTTGCCGTACGTTCAGAGGCATTTGCTTATCTTTTAAAACCCTATAGAGATGATGAAATTTTAGCAACTTTGCAATTGGCAAAAGCCAAGATAAAGGCACGAACGTTTACACCTAAAGTAGAGCCTAAAGAAGCAAAGATGATAGCGTTGGTTGATGGTTACAGTTATCATCAAGCGTTACAGAGGGTATTTTTAAATGAAAAAGAGATAGAGTTAGGACCTAAAGCCTTACAGCTTATTAAACTTCTTTGTGAAAATAAAAATATTACTTTGGAGATAGATGATATAATTCAACACTTATGGGATGAACCTAAAAGTAAACAAACCCTGCGTTCTCTGATTCATAGAATTCGTCAAATGACCAGTGCTGAACTGATACAAAATGTAAATAAGTTTGGATACAGAATTGGATTAAAATAAGAAAGAGTAAAATTAAATATGGTGGAGCATAACGCTATCGAACTGTTACGTTTCGTTACCTAAATATAGGCATTTGGTTTATTTGTAATAAAAAATTACTACTTATATAACTACCATTTGAGGTTGCTACCCTACATTTTGACGATTTTTAGATGAAATTTGAAGATTTTTTATAACTGTTTGTAGAGTGCTATTATAGCGAAAAATAGAGAAAACCCCAAAGAGGGATTAAGCCTAACTAAATATTTCAGAATGTGAACCAATTATAAAGATTTAACATAAGCTTCACTTTCTTTCATGAACTCTTCATAGGTAATTGTTTCCCCTATGTTATTATCTGCGTCCACCATTGCTTGAAGTGTTTTAGCATTAGGTATTTTTAGTTCAAAGGGTATGCCCCTCTCATATTGGATTCTTTTCATAAATAGGGTTATTGCTTGTGAGGTGGTTAAACCAATTAGATTAAAAATAAGAAAAAGGGGCATAAACTATACCACCCCAAAAACCACACCAAAGATAAAATAATCTTCATTGGGGAACTGTTGTTTAAGTTCGGCATACTCCTTGATAAATGTTTCGTTATGCTTGTAACCAAAAATTAAAGAGTTCTCTTTTATTTTGATTGAGGATGAATAATAAATACTGCTGTACTCTTTTGCTATACGTGGACTGATTGAGTCCACGTCTTTTAAATCTATTATTCTAGCGTCTGCTGGGTGTATGTGTTTCATCTCTCTAACTCCTTTTTTCTTCATACTTTACAAAAACAATCTTTTAACGGTTCGTCACTAAAATCAAATAAGCTTCCCTGCGTATCAGACGCTATAAACTCTTTTTCCATATCGCTACAACTTCTATAATTTTTAAACCAATGCTTACCTATGGCATTAGGTAGGGCGTTCACTTTTGATTCATACGATTTAAACTCATCCCACACACTAGGGTAATGTTTCCAAATATTAAAATAGTCTCTATCGCTCTGATAGTGGCACTTTCTACACCCTGTACGGTTAAAGTGTCTGTATAATGGATTCTCCATATCGTTACTGATTAGGTATTGTTGACAATCCTCCTCACTCATGCGAAAAGTATCAATCAAAGGGTAGATAAACTTTTCATCCTCTCTATTCGCTCGGTGTGGTTCACTTGTAGTGATACCCATGTAAACACGGTAATTATCAAACTGCTTTGTAAACTTTGCTAATGGGTCGCGTTTGGCGTATCCTCTCCACTCGCAAAAGCCTTGACTTGGATTAGGTAGCCCACTAACCAAACCAATGTTATCACCAGACTTTTTAATATTGAAGATATACGCATCATAACGCTTACTAGGCTTCAATCGTGTTATCTCTTTGTTGTATTTACGCTTGAAATAGGCTTCTACTTTATCAAGATAGGTATACATTTCTTCAAACTCATCTAACGTATCATTGAACACGATGTAATCTACTCGGTGACCATGTTTTAAAAGTAGGTCACACATGGTCACGCTGTCTTTTCCTCCACTTATGGTGGCTATGTAGGTGGTTCTATTGGTTTTTTGTTTCATCTCTCTAACTCCTTATAGTTCAGCTTTGGCAAAATAGCCAATCTTTCTAAATGCATAACCATTATTAATTAACTTCTTGTATAGGTCTCTTAATGCCGTGGTGTTGGCTTTGTTGTCCCCTATCTCTTTTAGTGCTGTATCACGTGGGGTAAGTGCTTTGTTCCGTTTAACGGCTCCGTTAGCCCAAAGGATATTAATTAACTGCTTCTCACGCTCTGTAAACAGTGAAAAATCAATGGTTCGTGCATCACCCGTTATAACGGCTCCGTTAACGGCTCCGTTTAACGGCTCACCCTGATTATTCTCTTTTTTGTCTGCTTCGTTATAACGGCTCCGTTTAACGGACTCGTTTAACGGCTCACTTTGGTTATTACCCTCTTCACCAAACGGATTATAAACAAACCCTGCCTTTGACTCCTCATGAGGAACATAAACATTATTAGCAATTCTCTGAACGGTCTTACCCCGGGTCTCTACCATTTTCTTTTTATGGGTTATGGCTATGGCTTCACCCACCTTTTGAAATTTTCTATCTTCCGATTTCTTTTCCCTGCTACTGTCTGCCATCATCTCGGCTACTTGTTGTTCATGTTCTGCTAAGATTGTCTCATGCTCTTGTATGGTGTCGTTGATGAACTCTATACGCTCAAAGGTTAAACCCTCTTCTATTTCGTTGTAATCATCATAAATCTTTGCTATGGTCAAATACTGCATAAGTAGCGTCATGAGCAATAACAGCGTGAACAAAATAATAAAAAGATACTCATCTAAAAACCCTTGCCGGTCATTCTTAATACTTTGGTAATCATCAATCTTTATTTGTCCGTCTGCCGTTTGGGTCGGCATGGGGTTAGCTGTGTTCCACTCTTCTTTACACTGGGCTTTGTACTTGGCTTTCCACCCGTTCCACTTCTCGTTGCATGTTTGTTGAGCATCTGCTTTACTCTGTTGCCATGCCGATAACTCAATTGTATAATTTTGAGCCGTTGCTTTACCGGTTTCTGCATTTTGCTGTAGTATCTGATATTCAGTAGAGGAGTTCGTCTTAAACTGGGTGTATAGGTCTGCTCCTTTTTCTGCTGTACTCCATGAGCCTAAACCGTCAAGTAACACCATGAAAATGGTCGCAAAAATAGCAATAACCAAATACCCTTTTTTAGGCTTTGAGCCTATAATCTTTTTCTTTAACAGACTGTTGAAGAACTTCGTTAAAGCACCTCTCTTAATCGTGTCGAATATAATCAAAACGATAATGAATGAGAAAAGGGCAATATTTAAACCATTGCTACCCTCTTCAAAGAATGGTTTAATAATTGAGTAAACCCCAAAAGTGGAAATAACCCCACTTACCAATAACCCACCGATACTTTTTAAATCGTGGGAACTGCTAATTAAATAATCTGCCAATATTTCGTTTTTAATCGGTGGTTTTTTACTTGCCATCTTTTACCCCTTTACCGGT
>JAHJJU010000082.1 GCA_018822805.1 bacterium | reverse complement strand
TTTTTTATGTTTATCGATAGGGGTGGGTACAGTTACAATGTAAACAGTACAATCAGCTATCTCTTCAAGAACATTGGTAAACTGCATCTTATTAGCAATGGCTTCATTGACTTGTTCTGTACTGAGTTCTAGAGTTCTATCAATTCCTGCACGCAGTTCATCGATTCTCCATTGGGCGATATCAAAACCTACAACTTCATACTTTGCTGAAAAGGCATGGGCCAATGGTAAGCCTACGTAGCCTAAGCCGATGATGGCTAATTTTGAGTTTTGAATGTTTAATTTTGAATTGTTTTGCATTATTTCTCTCTTTTTATATCGTTAATATACCATTGAATGGACGCGTTAAGTCCTTCTTCAAGTGTGTGCGTTGGTTCATACTCTAAGTGTTCTTTCATTTTATCGATATTGGCATTAGAGTGTCGAATGTCTCCTGCTCTAAAATCTCGGTAAATAGGCTCTTTGATTTCCAAATCTGGTAAATTCTCTTTTAATCCATTGGCAATGGCTCTATAAAGATTATTGAGTGTTTCTCTACCACCTATAGCTGTATTAAAGGCTTCTCCAAATGCTTTTGGATTATCGGTGGTTCCTGCTAAAATATTGGCTTGAATGACATTTTCTATATAGGTAAAGTCTCGACTGGTTTCCCCATCGCCATTGATGAACAGATCTTCACCATTGAGCAGTTGTCCTATCCATTTAGGGATAACAGCAGCATAAGCTCCGTTAGGATCTTGTCGTTTTCCAAACACATTAAAGTAGCGTAGACCAATCGCTTCCATACCGTAACATTTTTGGAAGACCTCCATATAGAGTTCATTGACATATTTGGTTACGGCATAAGGAGATAAAAGATTCCCCGTTCGCTCTTCTACCTTAGGAAGTTCTTGAGAGTCACCGTAAACCGATGAGGATGAAGCGTAAACAAATCGTTTTACTCCGTTATCTTTAGCAGCTGTAAGCATGTTTAAAAACCCTGTTACATTGGCATGATTCGAGATGATTGGATTATCAATTGAACGGGGTACAGAACCAAGAGCTGCTTGATGTAGAACGATCTCTACATTTTGAGTAATTTCTTTACAGGTTTCAAAGTTGGTGATGTCGCCTTCTACAAAGGTGAAGTTTTCCCACTCTTCAGAGGAGACAGAATGTTTAATATGTTCTAAGTTGTATCGGTGTCCTGTTGCAAAATTGTCTAAAGAGATCACTTTTTGATTCAGTTTTAAAAGGGCTTCAGCTAAATTTGAACCAATAAACCCTGCTACTCCTGTAATGAGCCATGTTTTTTGATGGGTTTGTAAATCTTTTTTTATTTTATTATATTTCATTACTTTATATGGATTCCAATCTTTAAGGTTGTCCTAATTTTACTGATTTTTTTGTAAAATCAACCACTTTTTAGATAAAATTCAAAATATTTAAAAAAAATTTGGACAAACTTTTGGGAATCGGAGACGTTAGTCCCGAATAGGACGAGGCTAAAGCCATCGTTTCCTAAGTTTTTTCAGACAGTTAAAAAAGGTCAAAAATGAATTTAACCCATTTAGATGAAAATAACAAACCCAAAATGGTGGATGTCTCTGATAAAGAGGATACAACGCGTGAGGCCGTGGCTTCGGGTGTGATAGAGGTAACACCTGAGGCGTATGAGGCTGTAGTGTCGAATAGGGCTAAAAAAGGCCCAGTCCTTCAAACAGCAGTGATTGCTGCGATACAAGGAGCAAAACAGACGAGTAGCTTGATTCCGATGTGTCACCCCTTGATGCTCAGTTCGGTGAAAACCGATATTGAAGAGTTACCGGAACTACCTGGATTTAAATTGACCGTTCGCGCAAAGCTTAAAGGTCAAACGGGTGTAGAGATGGAAGCGTTAACCGGAGTGAGTGTGGGGTTATTAACGATTTATGATATGTTAAAAGCGATTGATAAAGGTATGGTTATTAAAAATGTACAATTAGAAAAAAAATCTGGTGGGAAAAGTGGAGACTTTAATCGTGCGTAGGGTCGGTGAGAACCGACCAATTGAGTCTTCAAAATAGGGTATAATCAAATTATGAAAACACAAACATTAAGAAAACTGCCCATAGGCATACAGACCTTTTCTCATATTAGAGACCCTAAAGAGAACTACCTCTATATTGATAAAACCAAAATGGCATTAGAGTTAATCAATGGTGTAAAATACTATTTTCTATCCCGTCCACGACGATTTGGAAAATCACTCTTTTTAGATACGCTACACAATATATTTGAAGCCAAGCAAGAGCTATTTGAAGGTTTATATATTGAAGACCGATACGATTGGACACAAAACTATCCCGTGATTAAGATTAGTTTTTCAGGGGGAATCTACTCTAAAGAGGATTTACAAGAGAACCTCTTAAATACGCTAAAACAGAACCAAAAACGATTAGATATTAAATGTGACACTACCGATAATCAAAATATCTGTTTTGAAGATTTAATTATAAAAGCATATGAGAAGTACCATCAAAAAGTAGTGATTTTAATTGATGAGTATGACAAACCCATTTTAGACAATCTTAAAAATATGAAACAAGCAAAAATCATACGGGATGGGTTACGGGACTTCTATACCAAAATAAAAGAGAACGACAGATACCTACGCTTTGCTTTTTTGACAGGAGTAAGCAAGTTCGCTAAAGCCTCTATTTTTTCTGGGCTGAACAATTTAGAAGATATAAGTTTAGACCCAAAGTATGGAAACATCTGTGGCTATACCCAAAACGATATAGAGACCTCTTTTATACCGTATTTGGAAGGGGTTGATTTAAAAAAGTTAAAAACATGGTACAACGGTTATAACTTTTTAGGGGATAAGGTTTATAACCCTTTTGATATTTTGCTCTTTATTCAAAAAGATAAATTTTACAAAAATTACTGGTTTGAGACAGGAACCCCACGATTTTTAATTGACCTTATTCAAGAGAAAAACTATTTCATCCCCAATTTTGAAAACTTAGAGATTGAAGAGGCGTTGGGAAACAGTTTTGATATTGAACGACTCAGCATTGAGACGATTATGTTTCAAGCAGGCTATCTGACCATCAAGGAGATGAAGCAGATGCGTAATCGCATTAAATATGTTTTAACTTTCCCAAATCTTGAAGTACAGATGAGCTTTTTTGATTATCTGTTAGATGCCATGGTGGACAGGGTTGAAAAAAACCGTGTGGCTGATGAGCTTTGGGATATATTCGAAGATGCTCAATTAGAGACGCTTGAAGAGAACATTAAAAAGCTTTTTGCCTCAATTGCTTACAACAACTTTACCAATAATTACATAGAGAACTACGAAGGATTTTATGCTTCAGTATTGTACTCCTATTTTATGTGTTTAGGAATACCCATACAAGCAGAAGATGTAACCAACAAAGGTCGCATCGATTTGACCATAAAATTTGATGATAAAACTTACATCTTTGAGTTTAAAGTAACCAACGAGGAGCCATTAGCTCAAATAAAATCCAAAAAGTATTATGAAAAATACACGGGAGAGGTATACATTATTGGAGTTGTTTTTGATAAAAAAGAGCGTAATGTTCGTGAGTTTATTTGGGAGAAGATAAGTACCAGACCATAAAATATGCTATTTATTATGGTCAGGTACTTATAGCACGATGATAAATTTTACAAAGGAAAAGAATGATTTTAAACAGTAACACAAAAGAAAAACCAGAGATAGAGTACCCTTGTGAATGGGGATATAAAATTATAGGTACCGATAAGGTAAAATTAGAAGCGTGTATTTTTGAAGTGATGGGGGTACGAGATTATAAAACCAAAGCTGGTAACACTTCGAGTAAAGGGAAATTTCACTCTTTGAGTACAGCGTGTATGGTTGTGTCACAAGAGGATAGAGATGCTCTTTTTAAAGAATTTCAAGATCATTGTGATGTGAAGATGGTTATTTAACTTGTAGGGACAAGCCCCTGTGCTTGTCCGTATTTCAACGTGTGACACGGTTACATTTACGATTTCCTCTCCAATACCTTCTGCGTCAATATAGCTGTAATCATAGATAAAATAACATACGCTAAAAAGAAATAGAGTCCCACTTGAATCTCGGCTTCGCTAATGCCTCCGTTGTTGCTGGTGAGGTAGACCAAGAAGGTTGCAACCACAAAAACGTCTATCATTGACCATTTACCTATCTGTTTGAAAAAGCTTACCAATCCATGGCTCCATCGATGTTGATGGAAGAGTAGGGTGAAGGTTAGGGTTAGACTCTTTAGTAGAGGTAACAATACGGAAAAAAGTAAAATGGTGATGGCAACGGCAAGCTCACCACTGTCAAAAAGTTTTGAGATAGAGCCGATGATGCCTTTGGATTCAAAGGACAAAATAACATCACCCAAATAGTCGACCTGTTTGTGTATGGTGACCATAAGTATGGGGTTGATCAGACCATAAATCAGTGAAATAAAGGTTGCAAAACTTAAGCTCATGGCAGCACCTCGTAGGGTACAGGTAAAAGTGAAGAGTAAAAGTATAGCTAAGGTTCCCATGAAGTAGTAGAGATAGGTTTCACTTTTTTCTTTGGCTGTTTCTTGCTCTTTTTTTAATGTTTGAAGTAACAGTTTACTCTCATTTTCAAGCAGTCCAAAAGAGATAATCGAGGTAAGCTCATCTATTTTCCCACTGGCCAAACCATTGGCATCACAGGCAGCAGCGATTTTACCGGTAGCAGCTTCATAGTTTTTAGCCTGTTGGTAGGTAATGAATCCGAAGTACCCCATAACGATAAGCAGGGAGAACATTATAAATGTTCGTAAAATTTGTATCATTCTTTTACCTCAAAATAGACCAAAACCGTACGTAACAATTGTTGATTACCATCATCTGAAACCATTAAATAACGGTTGTTCCCTATACGTGTAAGTCCTTCATAGTTGTTGACACCCCATCCGTCATGACTGTTAAATTCGGCTAAAACTTTGGTTTGACAGGAACGTTGTTTGTCACACTTGTCAAGATAGAGTTTTTTTAAGGTAATGACAAAGGGATTCGCCAGACCGGAGTAGGCACGTTCTAAAATTAGAAGATTGCCATCATCCATTACTTCAATAGCTGTTACAGCAGAATTTTTGTGTTTTTGGGCTTGAAAATTCCAAACCGTTCCATTTAAGGCATAGATGCTCTGTTGTTTTTCTGTTTTGTTCAGCATAGGAAATTCTGCTGCTGTTACTATACCATGTTGTGGATGCCAGGTAAGTGCTTCAAATATTGCATTGCTACTTCGGTAGTTCTTTTTGTTTTGTAGGTGCTTGGTCAGTTTAAGGTTATTCCCAAGATAGCCATTTTTATTAATGGTACTGATTCTTGGTGTTCCTTCAAAAGAGATATAGAGTTGACCTTTGTTGTCTTGAGTGAGTCCTTCGCTATCGTAACGACCATGTTTATTTTTTTCATCTATTTTGAAAGCAGAAAGATACTTGAGCTCTTCAATTTTGGTTCCAAATTTTGCATCGAAGGTATAAAAGTAGCCTTTATCGCCAATCATGTAGAGTTTATGATTGGGGACATCATAAGAGAGATCCGATATCTCGGAGAAAGGTAAACCATTTTTGGGTGCATAGGCGATGGAGGTTTGGTCTAAAATTTGAATTTCCATTTGTTTAGGAGATTCATTACCGGCATAGACAAGGCTGTTGCTTAGGGTACATCCGTTGAGGAGTAAGAAAATAGGGAGTAAGGATAATAATTTTTTCATAAAATATTATGACTTTTTATTTATTATATAACTCTAAAAATCTCTTTAATCAAAGCGTTTAAACCATTTATTAATGCAAAAATAGATAAAATCTTCATAGATAACAACAGTCATGATAACAGTGGGGGCGACTTTTTGCAGAGTAATCAATATTCAGTTAAAATATATGAGACGAAAATAGATAATGAAGCCAAGTTTATGGCTTTTTTTGATGCAAACCACACCTTATTTAAAGATCATCTTATAGTAATTCAGGGTAAGATGAGTGACATGATCAAACAGTATCTAGATCAAAAATCACTTAAATATTTACATAACATTACTTTGCCAAAAGGTCGAACCAGAAAAGCGTTGGAAGAGGAGTTGAGGTCTGAAAAAGTAGACAATGTTATTTCTCAACAGATAGCTGAAGCAAAATTGGCTAAACTCTCTACACAATTACAAAACAATTTAACCGTTATGGACGAGATGATACGCAGTGGACGTGAATTGAATATTGAAGGCGATTTGTTACTTCTGAACCGTGTAAACAGTGGGGCAACCATTAATACTTTGGGTAATCTTATTATTACCAAAGTTGTTGAGGGTGCCATACGTTGTCATGGAAATTTTATGATGTTAACAGCTTCACCCAAAGCCAATATCATTTTTCATGGCGTTGAAGTCGACAACAAACTACTAGAAGATAGACTCAATAGAGTTGAATTAAAAAATAATGAAATTATAATAACCCCTGTATTAACAAAGGAGATCAATTGGGCATAGTAATCGCAGTAATCAGTGGTAAAGGTGGTGTTGGTAAAACAACAGCAGCAGCAAATCTTGGGCTAGGTATCGCCCAAAACGGTAAAACATGTGCTTTGGTAGATTTTGATATTGGTCAACGTAACCTTGACATGATTTTAGGTTTAGAGAATCGTGTGGTGTATGATATGGTTCAAGTTATGGATGGAGAAGCAACAATAAAGCAAGCATTGATCAAAAGTAAAGTGAGTGAAAACCTCTCTTTTTTGGCAGCTTCTCAAACAAAAGATAAGTCGGTATTGAATTCAGAAAAGGTGAAAACATTAATAGCATCATTAAAAGCCAATTTTGATTTTGTGATTTTAGACTCTCCGGCAGGAATTGAGAGTGGCTATGAACATACCATTGAGTTTGCAGATGCAGCCATTGTTATTGTTAACCCTGAAGTCTCTTCCATTCGTGATGCTGACAGAGCCATTGGTATTTTAGATTCTAAATCGAACAAAGTAAAAAATGGTGAAGAGGTAGCTAAGTATTTGATTATTAACCGTATTGTTGCTGATATGGTTCAAAGTGGTGAGATGCTCAGAAGTGAAGACATCTTAGAGATTTTAAACATTAAACTTCTTGGAAAAGTACCTGAAGACAAAGGGGTTATTGATGCTTCTAATCAAGGAAAACCTGTTATTTTAGATAAAAAATCGATTGCCGGTCAGGCGTATACAAGAATTGCCGGACGTCTTTGTGGTGAAAAGGTGGATATGAAAGATATTGAGATCTCTGATTCCGGATTGTTCAAAAAGATTGCAGGGATGTTTAAGTAATGTTTGGATTTTTAGAAAAAAAACAGAGTGCTTCGGTCGCTAAAGACAGATTGACCATTGCCATTATGTCCGATAGAAATCGAGGTGATGCGTATCCTTTTATGGATGAGATGAAAGAAGAGATTATTGCTGTTGTTAAAAAGTATATCGGTGTTCGTGCTGTTGAGATTAAAAAAGAGATTGATGGAGACTTTGAAGCACTGTCTATTGATGTGCTGTTAGATAAAACCACCTAAAGTATACACTTTAGGTGGTTAATAATTAAGCAAGAACTTCCGGAATTCTAATACTTTGACCCGGGTAGATAAGGTCAGGATCTTTGATTACTTCAATATTTGCATCAACGATATGGGTATATTTACTTCCATCGTCATAGAATTTAGTAGCAATTCCCCATAGTGTGTCACCTTTTTCAATGGTGTAGAAAATCTCTTCAGGAATTTCTCTTACATTCTCTTGGGAGATTTGCTCCATGGTGACAAGCTGATCGGCATTAACCTGTGCAATACCTTCTATATTCCCGGCAATTAAAATTGCTTTTTCTCTGGTTGGATAATCTTGTGCAATTCCTGCAAGTGTTACGGTATCATCAACAACTTCAACCACCAAACCATCTACCGGAAGTTCGTCAAAGCTGCTTTCTATCTCTTCTTTAATGGCAGCTGCATCATCACCTTTACCTAATAATTTCTTACCTGCATCAGATATAAAATCGAAAAAACCCATATTGATTCCTTTTAAAAAATTTGTTACAGATTATTATATTCTAATAACCTTAAGACTCTTTAAGAGTGTTTTAGAATTCTTGGTAAGGTAATGCCTGTTTGACTTTGGTATTTACCTTTACGATCTTTATAGGTTGTTTCACACTGTTCATCACCTTCTAAAAAGAGAACTTGTGCAATGCCTTCATTGGCATATATTTTAGCCGGAAGAGGGGTGGTATTTGAAATCTCAATGGTAATATGCCCTTCAAATCCCGGTTCAAATGGGGTAACATTGACAATAATCCCACAACGTGCATAGGTACTTTTTCCTAAACATATTGCTAAGGTGTCGCTTGGCATTTTAAAGTACTCTACCGTACGTGCCAAGGCAAAAGAGTTTGGAGGAACGATACAAACATCACCTTTAAAGTCCACAACATTGTTTTCACTAAAGTTTTTTGGGTCAACCACCTCTGCATTGATGTTTGTAAAAATTTTAAATTCATCACTCACTCGAATGTCATACCCATAAGAGCTGAGTCCATAAGAGACCACGCCCTCACCGACCAATGCTTCGCAAAAGGGTGTTATCATTGCTTCGCCTAGTGATTTCTCTCGTATCCAACTGTCTGCTTTTAATCCCATACTGTTTACCTTTAAAAAAATTTCAAGAATTATAGCCGAATCACACGAATGTTTGCATTGGTTTTTAATTTGTTGAAAAAGTCTTGTCCTGCTTGAACGCGTTGCTCCTGAATCCACTGCAGGGTTACGGCTTGTTTAACGGCTTGGAAGCCACCTTGTCCCTGTTCCCCTTTTGATTTTACAAAGTAGGTTACAAATATCTCACCGGTATTGACAACGGGGGTAAAGCTACCTGAGGCTGTATTGTTGATAAGGTTGGCAAGTTCGGGACTCATCTCATTGGATGCAGCCAAAATATTTTTCTTTTGAACCCCTTTAACGGGTTTCATTGGATTGGCTATGGCTTCTTTAAGGTTTTGAGGTGATTGACTTGCATAAGCTACCAAACTCATTTGTGCAGGGGCTGATGAAAACTGTGCTTTGTGGGTGTTGTAGTACGTTTCGAGTTCACTGTCACTTGGAGGGGTAATGGTTGCAGCAATGTGTTCTTTAAAGAAACGCTCTTTTTTCATTTCGTTGGTCAATTGGCTAATGTAGGCATTCCAAGTTAAACCTTTTTGGGCTAATACATTTTTCATTTGCGTTTGTGTCATGCCTCTAGCCTGTGCTATTTCCTGAACTTTGGCTTGAACTTCAGCCGGATCAATTTGAATATTGGCCTTTTTTAATGCAGATACTTCAAGTCTGTCTTTAATGAGTGCTTCAACAGCAGCTTGTTTGGACATGTTCATTTTTTGTTGTACAGCTTGAATTTCTAAGGTTGTAATAGGTTCACCTTCAACATCAATGGCAATGGCATCAAGAATTTGTGCGTGTGAACTACTAATAATCGTAAAGAGGAGAAAGGGTAGAATTTTTTTCATGTAATCATCCATTTAAATTTAATTGGGTCGATTATAGCAAAAGAGCAGTATAAAACAAATTAATCTAAATAAGTGTAGGGTAACACTTGACACTAGTAATATTTTTGATTATAATAGGCTTTGAAATTTGTAGGGTGTCAATTTATTGCACCTCAATTAGGAGCAAACAAATGTCCTTAAAAATGAAACACCTTATGGAACAGACAGGTGAGAGCAAGTCAACCATTCTTTTTTATGTCAAAGAGGGGTTACTTCCAGAGCCTGAAAAACCAAAACCAAACCTGCATCTTTATGATGAAAGTTGTATCAATATTATTAAATTTATCAAGTATCTACAAAGTCAATTCTCTTACTCCATTGCTCAAATACAAGCGATATTTAAAGAGAATAAATTTAATTTTGCAGATGATTTTTCGATGATGTTACGCTCTTTACAAATGATGTCGGGGAGCAGTGATGGTAAATGGTACAGTGATGATGACTTTTTAGAGCTTTCAGAGTTAACGCAAAAAGAGTTGGATGAGTCTCTAAAAAGAGGATGGCTTTTTAGACAAGAGCAGGGGTTTTCTACTCAAGAATTAAAATTGGTCGATGTTTTTAAACGGGCTAAAATCTTAGGTTTAAATGAAAAACTGTTTGATGCTTATGTTAAAGCTGCACGGGAGTTAGCAAAAATCGAATATACTTTGGGCTCTGAAATGTTGGAGCGTGATAAGTCCTTGAATAATGAGCATTATGAATTGCTGTTTGATGCCATTTTGACCTTGAAGCCGTATCTGTTTAATATGCACACGATGCAAGAGCATCAGAAGCAGATGGACTCAAAAAATAGAGGTGAAAAGTGATGAAAGAGTTGTTTAAAATTGGAGGCTTTATCCCTTATATTTTAATTGTATTTTTAAACTCCATGACCGATTTGGGGCATAAGATAGTGTTGCAAAATACCATTTTTAAAGCTTATGAGGGAACGGAACTGATTATTTTGACAGCCATTGTGAATGGTTTGATTCTTTTACCGTTCATTTTTCTTTTCTCTCCGGCAGGTTTTTTGAGTGATAAGTACCCTAAAGTACAAATTATACGAGTGGCTTCTTTGGCTGCCATTGGGATTACGATCTTGATTTTACTCTCCTACAGAATGGGATGGTTTTGGATGGCATTTGCTTTGACTTTTCTCTTAGCAGCACAGTCGGCGATTTATGGTCCAGCCAAATATGGACTCATAAAAGAGATGGCAGGAAATGAACAGTTGACCTCGGCGAATGCCATGGTGCAAGCCGTGACCATTGTTTCTATTTTGGCTGGAGCTGTGATTTACTCGATTTTTTTTGAATCACTGTTAGCCAATCAAAGTCGCGATACCGGAGAGATTTTACAGTACATTTACCCCTTAGGTTTTGCATTAATTGCTGCTTCAGTGGTAGAGTTTTTACTCTCCTTGCAACTCATTAAAACGGTTCAGATTAAAAAGAACATGCAGTTTGAACCTAAAAAATATGCAAATCTCACCTATTTACGTGGAAACATGCGACTGCTACAAAAAAATCAAACCGTTTGGTTATCCATTATCGGTCTTTCTCTCTTTTGGGGTATTTCTCAGTTGGTAGTAGCGATATTTGGAGAACATCTTAAAAGTAAAATGGGCATTGATAACACGGTAGTGGCTCAAGGTATTTTAGCGTTGTCGGGTGTGGGGATTGTTGTGGGGTCACTTTTGGTGAGTCGTTTAAGTCGTCGGTACATTGAGACAGGCATTATACCCATTGGGGCATTAGGCGTGACGGTTTCACTTTTTTTCATTCCTCTTTTGAATTCATTAACAGCTTTGGGTGTTTTGTTTTTCTTTTATGGCTTGTTTTCAGGGCTTTTTATTGTCCCCCTGAATACCCTTATTCAATTTGCCACCCCGAAACGGATGATGGGAAAAGTGCTGGCAGGCAATAACTTCATGCAGTACTTAACCATGTTTGTTTTTTTACTCTTAACCACCGTGTTTGCTTATGTTGGTTTTGAAAGTTCAGCTCTTTTTACCGTGGCTATGGTGGTGGCACTCTTAGGTTTTTTATATACCGTTTTAAAATTACCTCAATCGATGGTACGTTTTGTGGTACGCTTTTTCTTTGGTTTACAATACAAGGTAGAGGTAGAGGGTTTAAACCATTTAAAAGGAAGTCGTGGAACGTTATTGTTGGGGAATCATGTCTCCTTTTTGGACTGGGCTTTTTTGCAAATAGCCTACCCCAAACAGATACGTTTTGTGATTGATCGAAGTTATTATGAGTTGTGGTACTTGCGACCGATCTTTAAATTTTTTAAAACCATTCCTATTTCCACACGTGGGGGAAAACATGCATTAAAATTGGTAGGTGATGCATTGGAAAAAGGGGATACGGTAGCCCTTTTTCCTGAAGGACACTTGTCACGTAATGGGCACATGGGTAAGTTTCAAAAAGGTTTTGAGAGAGCTGTGGAAGAGGTAAGTAATGCTGTAATCGTTCCTTTTTATTTGCGTGGGTTATGGGAAGGTGGTTTTTCTCATGCGTCAACAAAGTTGAAAAAGAGAAAACAAAAAGATGTGAGTGTTGCTTTTGGCAAGGCAATGCCTATTGGCAGTACAGCTATTGCAGTAAAAGAGGCTGTTTTTAAACTCTCTATTAGTTCATGGAAAACCTATTCTAGTCGTCTTCCTTGTTTGCAAGGAGCATGGATAAAAGAGGCTAAAGAGGTTGGGGCTAAACTGAGTGTGGCTGATTCTACTGGGGTTGAATTAACGGGTTATAAGTTTATAACAGCCGTTTTATTGATGCGTGGAGCATTTAAAAAACGTTTAAATACTCAGCAGAACATAGGGTTAATCGTCCCCACTTCAGCAGGAGGAAGCATCGCCAACATGGCGACTTTAACGCTAGGTAAAACCATTGTGAACCTGAACTACTCTGGTGGAACAAACAGTCTTAAACATGCGATAAAACTAGCCCATATCGAACAGGTTATTACTTCCAAGCAGTTTATGACCAAATTGAAAGCCAAAGGGTTTGATTTGGACGAAGCGTTAGAGGGTATGGAGGTTTTTTATCTGGAAGAGATAAAAGCAAACATGAGTAAACTGTTACAAGTAAGCACCTTTTTGCAAGCCCGATTTTTACCAACATCACTGTTAAAACTTCTTTATGTAAAAGAAGTACCAAACAGTGACACAGCAGCGATTCTTTTTTCTAGTGGTTCTGAGGGAATGCCAAAAGGCATTGAACTTTCGCATCAAAATATTATGGGCAATATCAAGCAGATAGTAACGGTACTGAACCCAAATGAGCGTGATGTGATGTTGGGAACACTGCCGATTTTTCATTCATTTGGTTTAACGGTTTCGACACTTTTACCACTCATTGAAGGCATACCTGTAGTTTGTCATCCTGACCCAACCGATGGATATGGAATTGCAAAACTATCAAGCAAATACAATGCAACGTTTTTGTTTGCAACGGCAACTTTTTTTAGGCTTTATGCTCGAAATAAAAAGATACACCCTTTGATGTTTGATTCACTACGCATGGTTATAGCAGGTGCAGAGAAATTACCTAAAGAGGTTCGAGAGCTCTTTAAAGAGAAGTTTGGAAAAACCATTTTAGAAGGGTATGGAACAACCGAAACCACACCTGTGGCATCGTGCAATATTCATGATGCCTTAGTACCTGAAACCTATCATGTACAAGTGGGGAATAAATTTGGAACCATTGGTCTAGCGATACCAGGAAGTTCATTTATGATTGTTAACCCTGAGAGTTTTGAAGCTCTAAAAACAGGTGAAGATGGCATGATACTCATCGGTGGAACACAGGTAATGAAAGGGTATTTGGGTGATGAGGAGAAGACTCGGTCGGTTATAAAAGAGATAGACGGCATTCGTTGGTACATTACAGGGGACAAAGGGCATCTTGATGAAGATGGTTTTTTAACCATTGTTGACCGTTACAGCCGTTTTGCTAAGATAGGTGGTGAGATGGTGAGCTTAGGTTTGGTAGAAGCTGAGATTCAAAAGCTTTTAGGTGAAAATGACCAAATAGCTGTGACTGCGATACCTGATGTAAAAAAGGGTGAAAAGATTGTTTTACTCTTAGAGGGTGAAAAAGCGTTGGAGGTATTAAAAGAGGAGATTAAAACGTTAGAGATGAATCCTCTTTTTGTTCCTAGTGCTTACTATAAAGTAGATGAAGTTCCAAAACTGGGTACGGGTAAAGCTGATTTTAAAGGAGCGAAGAGTTTGGCGATGGAGTTGGTGAATTAAAAGTTCGCGTAGGATCGGTTTACCGACCGAATAATATGATTTTAATGTTTATGGTCGGTAAACCGACCCTTGAAAGGTCAAAATGAAATTGTTATTAATAGTAGTATTGTTTGTATGGAGTCATGCCGAAAAACCAAACCTATTACTCCTAAAAAGTTACAAGAATGATGTTAATGTCACAGGGTGGCTCATGAGTGAAAAACTCGATGGCGTCCGTGCCTATTGGGATGGTAAGAGGCTTATCTCTCGCAGTGGAAAAGAATTTGCTGTACCCAAATGGTTTGTTAAAGATTTCCCACCCTTTGAGATAGATGGTGAGTTATGGACAAAACGTGAAGATTTTGAAAATATTGTCTCTATCGTCAATCAGCAGTCAGCTCATGATGGCTGGAAAGATATCACGTATCAGATATTTGAAGTGCCTTATCAAGAGGGTGGATTGTTGACGCGATTGAGTGTATTAGAGCAGTGGTTGGATGAAAATCCAAATAGATATATAATGATTATTCCTCAAAAAGTCTGTAAAGGTTCAGAACATTTGAAACAGATTTTGGAAGAGGTGGAAGCCAAAGGAGCAGAGGGTTTGGTGGTGCGTGACCCTAATGCATTGTATGTTGGACAACGCAGTGAGCGTTCTTTAAAAGTAAAAAGCTTTACCGATGATGAGTGTGTGGTGACTGGGTACACTGATGGGCATGGAAAGTTTGAAGGCTTGGTTGGGGCTTTGCTCTGTTCTTGGAAGGATAAAGTTTTGAAGATTGGTTCCGGATTGAGTGATGAAGAGAGAAGAAAACCTCCTATGATAGGCTCAGAAATCACCTTTAAATATAATGGGTTGACAAAGTATGGAAATCCAAAGTTTCCTGTGTTTTTGAGAATAAGAGACACATATTAAACATAGAAAAACACAAGTAGATAAGCATTGTTTTATGGGCTTTTTAAGTATAAATCTGGTATAGAGTTTATTAATTAATTTTTGTTATAATGGTTAAAAAAATTAAGAAAAGTGATAACGTATGAGAAGTAAAAACTTTGCCCTAATAGGGGCATCAGGCTACATCGCACCACGACATATGAAAGCGATAAAAGAGACAGGCAATGAACTTGTCGCAGCCCTTGATCCTTATGATGGAATAGGAATCATGGACAGCAATTTTCCTAACGCTGATTTTTTTACAGAGTTTGAACGTTTTGATAGGTTTGTAGATAAGTGGAGACGCAATACAGGTAAAAAAATAGATTATGTCTCCATCTGTTCTCCAAACTATTTACACGATTCACATATTCGTTTTGCACTTAAAAGTGGAGCCGATGCGGTATGTGAAAAACCATTGGTACTTAACCCTTGGAACATTGATCAATTAAAAATCATTGAACAAGAGACGGGACAAAAAGTTTATAATATTTTACAATTACGACTACACCCTTCTATTATCGCTCTTAAAGAGAAAGTGGCTAAAGCGTTAGCAGAGAATCCAAATAAAATATATGATATTGATTTAACCTATTTAACCAGTAGAGGGAAATGGTATTTTATTTCATGGAAAGGAAATGAGGCAAAATCGGGTGGTATTGCCTCTAATATTGGTGTACATTTTTATGATATGTTGTGTTGGATATTTGGTGAGGTTGAAGAGAATGTTGTTCATCTTAAAACCCCTGATGCCAATGCCGGTTCATTTAGGCTTAAAAATGCCAATGTACGTTGGTTTTTATCGGTGAACTAT
>JAHJJU010000081.1 GCA_018822805.1 bacterium | reverse complement strand
CTATGAGTTTGGCAATGATTTCATTGTCTTTAATGAGACTCTCTAACACTTTAAAGTTCTCTTCTCTATCGCCCAGTTTAAAAAGTCGCATAATCTTTCCGTAGTCACTTGCTATGTTGGCATCGAGCATATTTTGGGGATACTGACACCGTTCATAATCAAATTTATTGACAAAATAGAGCAACATATTGGGGTTAAATATCGTCTCTTCGGCTTGGGTATTAAACTTATACCCGTTATACCATTTGGTTACTTTGGTTAACAATTTTTTTTCAGTAATATCACACACATCAAAAACACGTTGCAAGATACTTAGTGTCTCCTCTTTGGTAAATCCTAGCATACGGTTATACTTCTCTTCGGTACTCACATCATCACCAATATTAAACCCACTCGTCATACTGTCCATGGTAATGGGGGTAACCCCTGTTATAAAGAGTCTATCCACCACCCCTGTTTGGGTTTCAGCTTTGATGGTTTCATAAAAACTTCGTACAAATCCCCCTTTACCCACTATTTTTCTAAACAGCTCCATATCTTCTGCCAAAATGGAGTTGGCGAAGTGGTCGTATTCGTCTATGAGTAGATAAATTTTTTCTTGTTTCACAATAGAAAAGAATGTTTTCATCATATTTTCAGGGTTATCTATCGATTCAACCTCCTCTTTTTGCTCTGCATACCCATATTTGTCCAAAAAGTTTAAAAGGGTTAACCGTACATTGGCTAAAAAGCCTCTATAAATCGTATTTCTATCTTCTGTCTCAATCCGACTAAACTCAAAAAACAAAATCTTATAACTATTTTTTTTAACTGTTGGATTTTTCCCTATTATAAAGTTACCAAACAGTGCATCAAAATTTTCAGCCTCTTGCTCATCATAATAGTGTTGAAGCGTTGAAAGCAACAATGATTTACCAAATCGTCTTGGTCGTAGCATCACCAAATAAGGGCTATCCTCTTCTATGATTTTTATAAAATTGGTTTTATCAATATAGAGGTAATCTTCTGTTATCAGTTTTTTAAAGCTACTAATGCCATAAGGTATTTTTTTCATGATGCTATCTTTGTTGTGAAATTGTTTTGATTATACTCTTTTTTGGGTTATGGGGTTCTTTTGTAAGCATGCCTACAAATATTTTTCACTCTCTCAACAACCCCAAAAAACTTCTTGAAATAACTTTTTTATATTCATCCAATAATTCATTACTAGGTCCTTCACCTTTTCTAAGTTGTATGTGAACTTTTTCAAGTTTTTTACGCATCTCTGTGTTGATGATCTGTTCTGTATAAAACTCTTCATCTTCCAGTTTAATACTTTCACGTAAGGCATGAGAACGTTTGGCGATAACCGAGGCATGATATAGGGCACGCCCCAGTAAAATATACGGAAAATTCAAATTTTTCATAGGACCAATGCTTAGTTCTCTTTTTCCTAAATTTTGTCCGAGTATCTCCAGTGAGTAGAGGTTGTTAAATCCAAACATTGCACCCACACCTCCAACAACTCCACCTACTAAAGAAGCTATGAATAGCGTGTGTCCAGCCAACATCAAGTCCACTCCTGCTCCTGTAATGGCACCGGCAGAAGCTCCCGTAAGGATCAACTCGTTTTGACTCAAACCAAATATGGAAGCACTCTCTTTTGAAAAAAGTCCTACCTCATCGAGCACCAATACATTCTCTATTTTTTCAATACTACGATGATTCCAAATAAACTCAATGGCTTTCTCTTGAGCTTTTTCATACTCCATTATCTGTTGTCGGTAACCTTGCTTGGCATCTTCTTCCTCTTTGCTTGTTGCTTTTTCACCTTTAATCTCTTGCTTATAAACCAATGAGAGTGTTTTTATCATGTTATCAACAATGGCATCAATGGTCTGTTCTACTTTTTGTTGGTGCAGCTCATCTAAAATAGTAATGGCCACTTTAATCTCTTTTGTCCACTCCTCTTTAAGCTGTGCCATACTCTCTAACAGATCCATATGGTCTCTAAAGGTTGCTTCTATAGGGTTAAAGGTACGCACCATTCTGAAGTAATGACCTAAAGCACTTTTCCACTGATCACGATAATCTTCATCTCCTATCAAATTTAAAATCGCCATAGAAGGTTGCCCACACCAACGTAAAATTTCCATCTCCACTTCATACTCTGGTCCATAGGGTTTTGAAGCGTCCACCACATAAATAATACCGGCTCCATCGAGTATGGGTTCAAGCAGTTCTATCTCATCTCTAAACTTATCATCATGACGATGGGTAGCCACAAATTCACGAACCACATCGGAACGTTTATCTGCTGAAACAGCATCTTGCTCATTTAACCAAGCCAAAACCCGTCTGGCACGTTGAAACCCCGGTGTATCAAAGAGTTCATAAATAATTTTACCATCCACTTTTAAAGGGAAGCCCCTTTTGATTTGTGTGGTTCCGGGGGTATCCCCTATTTGCACAGAATCATCCAATGCCAAAGAGGAGACAATACTGCTCTTCCCTTTGTTGGGGTGCCCTACTACAGCAAACTTTGGGTAATCATTTACATTCTCTTTATTATTACGCATCTATAACCCATACCTTTTTTGATTTTAAACCTTGTATCTTTCGTTTCCATACAGCAACCTCTTTTGCATCGCTTGCATAGTAACGCCCTACTGTCCCCAAAGGATAGACGTGAATTTCATCTACTTTTTTACTCTCGATTAAAAGCTCTAAGAAATCTACAAAATCCATCGTAGGTGGTTCCCAAGACTTGACATAAAGAAGCACCGTTCGACTTATTTGTCTAGCAATCTCTTGGTCTTTACTAAAAGTATGACTTCCTCCTACGATATCTATATGTACTCCTTTAATCTCTTTACTGTCATTGACCAGTGCTATCTCATCAGCAGAGAAGTTCCAACCAACAATATTGTTAAAAGCTCTACGCCGATTTTGTTTCACCTGTGCATCGGTCTCTTCTACAATGTCTAAATGTTGCTCAACCTTCGGTGCTTCTGTCGATACATAAGGAGTTTGAAACTCACGTATCAGCATCTCCATACCTTCTATTTCTAAAAAATCTTTTTCAAGCTGTTTTTGATAAGCATAACGACTCACCAACCATAAAATAGCCCGTAAAAAAATCGCATAGATCAAAGTTACCATCGCTAAAAACTGCCACCATGCACCCAACTTATCTGCATTTTGAACCATCTCTTTGTTTAGAGTTTCCCCAAGTCTAAAGTATTGACTCATCTCTACCAACTCTACTGAAGGAATGGCACTAGGAACCAAGAACTCCCAAGGTTTTGCTACCCAACTCAACAGTTCATGAAAAGCCATGGGTGTAACGTTAAGTGTGGTACTCCATGAAAAAGCAATATCTTTTGAAACAACCATAACAAGTAAAGAGAGTAACAGACCTACCGAAAAGAGCAGAGAAAACAGTTGTAAACGGTGGATGAATATCCATTTTTTCAACGTCTGAGGAAAGCTACTGTTTAACGTTTTTATCTTGCTGTTAAAAGCAAAGAGATTCACAAACTTTTCTACCCAATGCAAGGAGAAAAAAAGATTAAAAAAGTTTGAAACTTCGCCTCCACTGATCATAGAAAAAATCGTTATGAGCATACTTAACAAAGGAATCATCATTGCAAAAAGAAGATAGTAAATAATATTCACAGGTGCATGTCCACTGTAACTTAAAAGCCCTATCCCGGCAAAAAAACCCATTAGTAAAAAGAGAAAACCTATAAGATTACTCACCGAAGAAAAATGGTGTAAAAAGTTCTCAGAATCAGCTGTCTCTCGTAAACGAAAAAGATTCGTTTTTGTCCATAACATTACCAGCTTACTAGGGTTTTCGAGTGCCCCTTTATGCTTTAAAGCAAAAACTCGGTTCTCCTCATGAGAGCCTTGATACTCTTTAATAAGCTGAGCAAAGTCAAGATAAGATTTGATGGTAACTTTTTTGATTGTTGTGTGCATGAATGACTTTATGTTTTTAGGTAAATTATACGATTTTTGTGCTTAATCCCCCATCGTTTAAAAGGTAGGAAAACCCCACCAACCATACAAAACAATCGTTTAAAAAACGATTGTCTTATTTCCATGGACAAATACCCTATCATTTAATACAAAGTTTAATGCACGAGAAAGTACTATTTTCTCTACATCGCGTCCTGCACTCTGCATGTCACGCCACTCAAAACGGTGATTGACAGGAATAACATCTTGTGCAATGATTGGACCTTCATCCAAATCATCTGTTACAAAGTGTGCTGTTGCTCCAATAATCTTCACTCCTCGCTCATACGCTTGTTTATACGGATTTGCTCCTATAAATGCCGGTAGAAATGAATGATGTATGTTAATAATTTTCTCTGGATAACGTGCCACAAAAGAGGAGGTTAAAATACGCATGTATTTAGCCAAAACAATATAGTCAAAAGTTTGTTCATCTATAAGTTTTGCTACATAATCTTCATGCTCTTCCCGAGAAAGACCTTCAGTAGGTACATGAAAAAATGGAATATCAAAACGACGTACCAATTGCTCCAACACATCATGGTTGGAAATTACAGCTTCAATATCAGCATCCAATTGACCTGCTTCATGACGAATAAGTATGTCCCCCAAAGCATGAGACTCTTTGGTAGCTAAAATAACAATCTTCTTACGTTTAGGCTCAATAACTTTTAAATGAGCGTTACTTGGAATAATTTTCTTTAACTCTTCTTCTAACTCTTTAATATTAAAATCACCGGTCACTACAGTACGCATAAAGAATTTACCTTTTTCTTTATCAACAAATTCACGGTTAGAGTCTATGTTTAAACCTCGATCAAAAAATACTTTTGAAAACTTATAAACCAACCCTTTTTCGTCATCACAATCTATTAATACTCGTGCTTTTTTTTCCATTTTTTCCCTAGCTTTTTTCTATAATAATTTCTATTTGCCAAAAATGCGAAAAGAAATAGACTTCATCCCGAAGGGACGCTTGCGTTTCTATTTCGTATAAGTATTATTGGCAAATAGAAGTTTTTCGAAATTATACCAATTTTTTAGATAACTCTTCCCAATTTTCTTTCATCTCATTATAACCGACTTGATATGCCATCTCTATCTTATCAAAATCAAACAGATACATATTGGCAACCCCTTGCACTTCAAAATAGGCATCAGCCAACTTTTTAGCCGGTGTAGAGTTTGAACGAATCATAATGAGTATAGAACGAATGGTTAGCGACTTAAAAGTAGATAAATCTTCACCACGCAAGGGATTAATATCGATTGCTAAACTCTTTTCATTGTAAGACTTTAAAGGTTTAACAGGTAAGTTATCTGAAAATCCACCATCTATATAGGTATGTTTTCCTATTTTTTTTGCTACAAAAAGAGGTGTAATGCTTGAAGAAGCTACCGTATACGCTATAGGATCTCCCTCATTTATATAACAATACTCACCCGTATCAATGTCCGTTACACAAGTATAAAAAGGAATTTTTAAATCACTATAACGATGAACATCAACAAAGTGACGAAGCTTTTCTTCTAAACGCTCCATACTAAACAATCCAACATTACCATTGGCCCAAACAAATAGATCTTTCTTCTCTAAACTCCGTAAAAAAACCAATATATCATCACTCTTCAAACCGGCTGCTAAAAACAAACCTACGATTGCACCGGCACTCGACCCTGATACGGCTACGACTTCAATACCCTGCTCTTCTAAAAATTTAATGACACCCACATGAGCTGCACCACGCAATCCACCACCACTTAAACTTAATGTGATTTTCATTCATAGCCTTTCATTGCTTTATATTAGATATAATATCAAAAAAATTATCCGAATGAGGACTGTATGAAAAAAGTATTTAAAATACAACGAGATAAACTAAAGCCAGACAGAGCTGTAGATGCTATCAAAAATGAACTACGCAAATATGCAAAACGTGAAAAGAAAAAAGATCTTCCAAATAAAAAAACAATGTATTGGGATTTTGATTGTAAATTTGGGAAAAGTGCAGAGTTTGCAAAAGAGTGTGATTTTGATTATATTTTTACAGAATTATCAGGTGTTGTTGTAGCCGGTTGGACTGAATGTTATATTGAAGTAATTGCGAAAGCTGTCGACAAACCTCTTAAAGAAGAGATAGAAGAGTAGGGACAATCCCCCTGTGGTTGTCCGATGCTCATTTTGATTTTCGGACAACAATCATTCAAATTGTTTTATCTATCGGGCATCGGACAAGCACGGGGGCGTTGTCCCTACAAATATTATTTAGAAACATAATTGGCAATAATATCACCAATCTCAGAACATGAACAGATTTCACGTGCATCATAAGCACCCAAGTCACCCGTTCTGTACCCTTTAGCCAATGATTTTTTAATCGCCTTATCAATCTTATCGGCAGCTGCATCTTCACCTAAAGCATAACGTAACATCATAGAAGCACTAGAGATGGTCGCTAAGGGATTCGCAATACCTTGACCTGCAATATCCGGAGCAGAACCGTGAATTGGTTCATAAAGACCCACACCGGCACCTGTACTGGCACTTGGAAGAAGACCTATAGAGCCCGACAACATACTTGCAGCATCTGAAAGAATATCACCAAAAATGTTTCCTGTTAAAATAACATCAAACTGTTTTGGGTTTCGTATCAATTGCATTGCAGCATTATCAACATACATGTGTGTCAACTCTACTTTTGGATAATCCTTAGAAACCTCAATCACTGTTTCTCGCCAAAACTGACTGACTTCAAGTACATTGGCTTTATCAACCGAACAGATTCTCTTATCACGTTTCATAGCAATTTCAAATGCTACTTTTGCAATACGTACCACCTCTTCACGTGTATAAACCATGGTATTGTAGGCTCTATCTTCAAGCAACTCTCTTGGCTGACCAAAATAGATACCTCCTGTAAGCTCTCGAACCACCATAATATCTACACCACGTACCACATCGGGTTTAAGTGTTGAGGCATTAACCAACTCATCGTAAACAATTGCAGGACGAAGGTTGGCAAAGGTTCCCATCTCTTTTCTAAGGCTCAAAAGACCGGATTCAGGTCGTAAATGACGCTCCAAATTGTCCCATTTTGGACCACCGATAGCACCAAAAAGTACAGCATCACAACTCTTTACACCTTGAATGGTCTCTTGAGGAAGAGGAACACCGGTCTCATCAATCGCTGCACCCCCCATAAGCATTTCAGTGTATTCTAAATTGAAACCCATGTTTGCTGAAAGTGCATCTAAAACTTTAATCGCTTCATCAACAATCTCCGGACCAATTCCATCACCTTTAATCACACCAATTTTATAATTTCTACCCATATTTTATGCCTTATTCTTAATCTCTTGTTTAGCAAACTCAATGAGTCCACCTGCATCAACCAACGCTTGCATAAAGTCTGGAATAGGAGTAAATTTATAGGTCTTTGCCTGTGAAATATTAATCACTTCACCTTTCTCCATGTCTACTTTAACCGTATCGCCTTCGTTAATCTCGGCTGCTTCTTCAAGCTCAAAAATCGGTAATCCCATATTAAATGCATTTCTATAAAATATTCTTGCAAATGTTGGTGCTATAACAGCAGAAACACCGGCAGCTTTTAGTGCAATGGGTGCATGTTCACGACTTGAACCACAACCAAAATTTTCTCCAGCGACAATAATGTCTCCGACACTCATCTTAGCAACAAACTCAGGGTCTGCATCTTCCATTACATATTTTGCCAACTCACTTGGCTCACTTGTATTGAGGTATCTCGCAGCGATAATTAAATCAGTATCAATATTGTCGCCAAATTTCCAAACTTTACCTTGCAAAGTGTCATCCTTTAAATATAGGCTTTACCCTATGTAATATGGTCGCGATTATAGCCAAAATGGCATAAAATGTGAATTATTGGAACGAGAATAGACTAATATTGCTCTATTCGAGCATCTACTTTTTGAATTTCACCATTATCATATATTTTTAATTTCACTGCTTTTTTTCCACGACCCTCATCATTGAGTTCAAAAACAATCAGCTGAAAAATTGCTTGACATTTCTTAGGAACATCAAAATGTCCTCCAATACCTGTCATAAAACGCTGAATAGGAATCTTTTTATCCATCCCAATCACTCCATCTCGACAACCTGTAAGCCCCACATCAGTCACATAACAACAACCATCAGCAATAATTAAATCATCCGTTCCCACATGAGTATGGGTTCCCAAAATAGCTGAAACTCGCTCTTTAAGTATATGCAACATCGCCAACTTTTCACTGGTTGCTTCTGCATGAACATCGACAATAATATGTTTTATTCCTTTTTCTTGTAGCTCATTTACCACTTCATCTATGGCTATAAAAGGGTTCTGAACCATCGGCATGGTATAGTGACCCATCACATTAACAATCGCCACACGTTCCCCTAAAACTTCCACTTCAAGTAAACCTTTTCCAGGTGAACTGTCAGGATAATTAATCGGACGAACCAAAGGGTAAGTGTCAAACAATTGAAATATCTCTTTTTTATCCCAAGAGTGATTCCCCCCTGTCATCACATCAATCCCATAGCCCAAAAGTTCGTCTGCATTTTTTTTGGTCAATCCAAAACCATGTGAAGCATTTTCATAATTGGCAATCACCAAATCGAGTGCATACTCTTCTCTCAAACTTGCCAAATGTTTAGCCACCATCTCACGCCCCGGTTTGCCTACGATGTCTCCTATAAATGCCAGTTTCATTTGTCTCCTTTATCTTTAAGCAAATCATCTTTCAACCTCTCAAACCCCTCTTCTATATCATCTTCATCCACATTGCTGTGCAAGTCAATATAGTAACTGTACTGCATCTCTAACCCTTTTCGTAACTCTAACTTCAAGTAACTTTTTGGAAACTTCCCTACATTTTTCATATAGACATTTTGTGTGCTGTTGCAAACAATATCTGTTTTATACGAAACACTCAAAATTAAATCACAAGTTTCATCAAAATCATATAAAGTATTAAAGGTATCAAGAACCTCTTTTTCAACATTGAGATGATTTAACTTCATACAGGGTATGGGGCGTTCCAGTTTAGGATTAATGGTTACTACGGGTTTCATCTTCTCTTCACAGGCTGTAAAGAATAGCAAAACAGCTACCCATAAACTTTTCTTTATCATGTTATTCTCCTTTTTATATAAACCTTAATCAAACAAAATAGACTAAAAAGCGTCGTTTAAATACAATGACTAATTTTCAGAGTAATACTTAACCTCATAAGCAATACTCCGTCCGGAAGTTCCCTCTTTTTGGACTAAACACCCTTTTTCAACCAAGTCTTTTAACTCTCTTGAAGCAGTCGGTTTACTCACTTTAGCCAGTGAGGCATATTTTCTGGTATTTATTCCCCCTTCAAAATTGCCATAACCTACATCAAGTAGACGATTGAGTATTTTTATCTGTCGCTCGTTTAAAACGGTACCTCTATGTCTATCCCAAAATGCTGTTTTCGCTACAATAAATTTGATGCTCTCTCTAGCATCTTTTAATGCTTGTAAAAATGTCTCTAAAAACCACGCTATCCAAGCCGTTATCTCCGGGTCACCTTTTGTTGTTTTTTCCAAAATTTCATAATAGGCTTTTCGTTCATTTTTAATGGCTGATGAGAGAGAGTAGAGTTTTTGTCGTTTGTTGACCTCTTTGGCTAAAACCCAATCTGAAATGGCTCGTGCTATTCGACCATTTCCATCATCCATTGGGTGGATAATCACAAACCACAAATGAGCAATAGCAGCTTTTACAATCGTCGCATCATCTTGATTTAACCAAGTCAAAAAAGAACCCATATCTTTTTTTAAAGTATCTGGAGGAGGTGCAACATAGTGAACTTTTTCTCTTGTCATCGCCCCTGACACTATCTCCATCTCCTCTGTACGATACGCCCCTATATGAATATCTATTAAACGGTTTTCATTTTGAGGAAACAGTAGCCTGTGCCAAGAAAACAGCCTATTTTCATCCAAAGGCTTCTCTAAATTAGAGACAGCATCTATAAGTACCTCTACCAATCCATCAGTGACTCTATTGGAACTATCTTTAACACCTATATCAATGCGAAACTTATTAGAGAGCGATGAACGCACGGAGTCACGATTGAGTATCTCTCCCTCTATCTCTGAAGTATCCATCGCCTCTTGCGTAAAAACTTCTATCTGTGCTTTTCCTAAATCTTCATCATTTATGGAACTATAGATACCATCGAGTAAACCTTGATGGTATTTAATCTCTTGGAGCAATACTATTAAAGTATCTTGGTTGTATCTAAAATTTGGATAGCCTTCATGTTCCCATATCCACTTTTTTTCTAACGACATAGTTTACCTTTTGAGGTGATTATATGGTCTAATCATATCATATTTTGATTTGATTATGGGGTTTAATCGTGTCAAAACTTCTAAATAAATAGTAGGTAAAGTGAGTAATCTTAAAATGATAATTGGAAATAGTTTGGGTACGAGAGAAACTTGTTAACCTGAGTTCGACGGAATACCATAGCTATGGTATTCCGTCGAACTCAGGTTAATACTTCCCCTTCAAATACCCCATAGCCGTCGCAATCAAATCATCATCATCTTTGCTATACGCCTTCAACATCACCCTATCATGTCCATCGGCAAACTCTATAAAAACCTTTTCACCGGCATTGGCTACTTTGGTAATTTTCTGCTCTTTGGCTAAGACTTTCATCACCATCACATCGATGAATTGGCGTGAAATGGTATCAAGTTTACCAAATCTATCGGCTATTTCAGTCTCTATTTCGTAGACTTCACCCGTGGTTTCACATTGAGAGAGTCGTCGGTAGAGTTCAAGTCTGAGTCTGTCCTCTTCTATAAGTTCTTCATTGAGGTAGGCATTAATGGTGAGTTTAATATCAACTTGTATCTCCTCCTCTTCCTCTTTGGCTTGTCCACTGAGCTCTTTGATGGCATCTTCTAACATACGTAGGTAGAGAGAGTATCCTATTTGTTTGATGTGTCCCGACTGGGCTTCACCGATGATGTTTCCTCCACCTCGTATCTCTAAGTCGTGGAAGGCCAGAACGGCTCCTGAACCCAAATCGGAATGCGATTCCAAGGCTAAGAGTCGTCGTTTGGCATTGTCGGTAAGTCGCTCTTTATCTTCAACCATAAAGTAGCAGTAACCCTCTGTTCCACCACGTCCTACACGACCACGCAATTGGTGCAGGTCGGCAATACCAAAGTTGTCGGCTCCATCGACAATCATGGTGTTGGCGTGTGGCATGTGAATTCCCGATTCGACAATAGAGGTCGACAACATTACATCATACTCACCAGCTTCAAACAATTCCATATCTTTTTCGGTTTGAGCAGCTGATATTTTAGAGTGAAGCACAGCAATGCGTAGTTTTGGCATCAACTCCAAGAGTATTCTCTTCTTCTCTTCTATCTGGGCAATGGAGTTAAAAACATAAAATATCTGCCCCCCTCGTCGCATTTCACGGGTAATTGCCTCTTTGATGATTTTTTCGTCATAAGACTTCACAAAGGTTCGTACCCCTTGACGTTCTACGGGTGGGGTTAAGATTTCCGAAAAGGTCTTGACTTGTGAAAGAGCCATGTTTAAACTTCGTGGAATTGGGGTAGCCGACATAGAAAGCAGATGTACATTAATGGCTATCTCTTTAAGAGCCTCTTTCTGTTTTACCCCAAACTTATGCTCTTCATCGATAATAATAAAGGCTAAATTTTTAAACTCGGCTTTTAGCAGTGCATGGGTTCCTACCACCATATCTACCGTACCCTCTTTTAACCCTTTAAGCAAAGCTGTTTTCTCTTTTCCAGTGGTAAATCTGTCAAGTTTTCCTAACTTAATATCGTACTTTCCAAAACGCTCTTTCATGCTTTTGAAGTGTTGAGAACTTAGCAAAGTAGTCGGAGCGACCATCATCGATTGGTAACCGTTTTTCCATGCGATAAACATCCCATTCATTGCCACTTCTGTTTTACCAAATCCAACATCAGCACTTAGTAATCTGTCCATCATACGACCACTTGCCATATCTTCTAACATACCGTTAATCGCTTCTTCTTGGTCTTCGGTATGAACAAACCCTGCTTCACTCATAAAGATTTGATGCTCTACCAAATCACGTTTAAGCATAATTCCTTTTTTTAGGTGTCGCTGGGCTGATAAATTAATAATTTCAGAAGCAATGGCAAAAAGTTTCTCTTTAACTTTACCTTTGAGCTTTTTGAAACTCGCTTTGCCCATCTTGTCTAAAATAGGCAATCCACCCGAATCAGCCACATAACGGTCAATAACATTGAGGTTTTCTACAGGAATCAGAAGCAAATCTTCATTTTGATACATTAGCAAAACAAACTCACGCGTTGCTCCTAAAACAACCCGTTTTTCTACCCCTTTAAACAGCCCTACACCATGATTTTCATGAACGACATGGTCACCCAGTTTTAACTCATCTAAAATAATGGAAGCTTTTTTGACTTTTTTGCGTTTAATCGGTTTATTTAACGATATGAACACCTGTTCATCCGAGATAAGATTAACAATAATATCTTCATAAACAAACGCTACATTTTCAAAAGAGTGCAGTTGGGAGCTACGGATAATCGACTCATTTTTAGCAATAAGTGTTATCTTTTTATGAGCATTTGATTTCATAATGGCGTTAGGGTTAATGACCTCTAGCTCTCTGAAATTTTTAGCTTTAGGAATAAGAGGTAAGTTGAAATCTTCTTGATAGATTAATGGCTTATCTAAGGAGTATATCTCTTCCAACTCTTCATGCATAGCAGAAAGAAACAGAGCAGTAAAAGATTGAACATAGTTTTCCCCCAGTTCATTCAGATACCAAAAACCTAAACTATCAATATCTTTTACAAAACTGTCAAGTGAACTTTGTTCAACACGTTCTTTCCATGCTTTATACTGTTCAGCATTCAGTCCCAATCCGGCAGGAATAATCTGTATAAATTCAATATCCTCTTTAGAACTTTTTTGAGTGTCTACCGAGAATATTCTTATGCTCTCTACATCTTCATCAAAAAGTGAAATACGGTAGGCTACATTATTGCCCAAGGGATAGATATCGATAATATCCCCACGAAAAGAGACTTCACCTTTTTGGGTAACAATATCGACAAAAGTATAACCCCAATAGTAGAGTTTATCTTTTAATACGGTTAAATTAACCGTAGAGGCAAACTCAAGTTCTAAAGTTGGGAAAAACTCCTCTTTTGGTAGAGGCATAAGTAGGGTACGTAGTGGGGCGATTAAAAGTTTTTTTTCTTTGCTATTAAAGTACCCATGCAATGCCTCGATAAGCTCATAAATCTCCACTTGAAAAGAGCGTAAATCATCACCATGTGAGAGTCTTAAATCGGGAAGGATAAAGGGTTTATACTTGAGAAGGGTCGCCGTGTCAGCAGTTTTTAGGGACTCTTTGTCATTTTTACAGACAAAAAGAAGCTTATCATTAAACTGAGTATCCTCTAAGAGAAGATACTCATAAACATCAGATTGTGTCATTTAAAAGGTTTAGTATCCTAACTTTTAATAACCCAATTTTTTGGGCTGAACAATATGAACATCAGAAATATCATCACGTTCAATTCTTCCGGAAACAATTTTTGTTTCCCCTTCAAACACAGCATTTGGCTCAATAATAATATTGTTTACTTTCACATCACCATACACTTTACCATACGGCATAATATCAATTACTTCACCGGTATAGTTACCACGAAACTCTCCGGAAACAAGAAGTTTTTGAGCTTGAATTTCACCCGTAACACGCCCACTTTTCCCCACAACAACTTCACCTTGAGAGATGATTGCACCTTCAAACGCCCCATTTAAAAGAATATTCCCCTCACATTTAATTTCTCCTTTAATGGAGGTACCCGGAGTAATAATACTCGCTGAACTAACTTGTACAGGTTTCTTCTTCTTTCTACCAAAAAATGCCATTTTTCTTCCTTTGAAATACTTATTCTGTATGAATTATATCTAATTATTATTTATCTTTAATGTTGTGTTCAATTTTATTTAAAAATGCTTCTACAAGATAAAATGAACCAAAAACAAAATACTCATCTTCTTGATTAAGTTGAGTGTAGTATGTGTACGCTATATTCAACCCATCTAGTACTTTCTTTAGATCACTCTGATTCACAGCACGCCGGGTCTCAATAGGAATAATTTCTACCCGTTTAATTATAGGTTTAAATTCTAAAAGAATGCTTTTATAATCTTTATCATCCAAAGCATTATAGACTAAAACCACTTTTTTTTCATTATATTTTTTCTTTAAAGCTTTAACCACACGCTTCGCTGCTAAAAGATTGTGCCCAACATCAATAATAACATTTTCCAATAAAGGATAAAAACGACCAAAAAGTACCACCTTTCTTAAATCTTCTAAACGATAAGGTAATGCCAAAATATCCAAAGCTTTCAGGGCTAATTTTGCATTTTCATATAGATAGTCAGCCCATCCCAACGCTTCGGTAATGCTCAATAACTCATTGGATACTTCACGCTCTACTCTATGTACAGTAGCATTTTTCTCTTGAGCTACCCCATCAGCCACAGCATAAACTTCAGGGTAAGATTGAAGTGCCAACACCACCTCTTTTTCCATAGAGTTTAACTTGGTTCGAGCAATACTTTCTATCGTGTCACCTAAAAAATCTTGATGATCCAGACCTATAGGAGTAATAACACTTAATGCTTTTGAGCAAACATTAGTGGCATCAAACTCACCTCCAAGTCCAGCTTCGAGTATCATAACATCAAGTTCTTGCATTGCAACAAATGCTAAGAGTGTTGTGTACTCAAAATAGCTTAAACTTTCACTCATTGCTTGACCTAAAATGGTATAAAGCTTGGCATGTGCTTTTTCTAAAGCTTCATTTGAGATATCTTCACCCTCAATCCAAATACGCTCATTAAACTTCAAAATATGAGGTGAAGAAAAATGCCCTACCCTTTTTCCGGCTTCATGTAAAAGGGTTGCCATAATTCGTCCCGTACTCCCTTTTCCATTTGTACCCACAATATGAATGGTTAAAGGTTGACAAATTTCAGGTTTGAGCATCGCATAGGCTTTATGCACACGCTGATGGTCTATCTTTTTATAGTAGAGAGGTTTCTTTTGTATAAATGTTTCAAATGAAAATCTATTTTCCATCACTAAAAAGACCTTTAGCCGAAATATAAGCTATAAATTGATCAAGTGCTTTAATGGAACCTTTTTCAATTGCTTTCAAACGTAAATCATTGGAGATAATTGCACTGGGACGAATAGGGAATTCATAACGACCAATAATCTGACGTTTTTCACTCTTCTCGCCTTTAATAAAGGTGAACCCCAAAGTAATATGTGCCTGATAATGAACAACATATCCCTGTCTATTGTACTGTAGTGGCACAAAACGAATTGTATCATACACCACACGAATCGTACTGTCAGCTTTTTCTTTTTTAGTTACAATTCTCTTTAGACGCGTATGCAATGCTCTATTCAAGGCATCTTTAGTCAAAACAGAGTTCTCTGGATCTGAAAGAGAAACTTCAATTTCAGTATAGACTTTTTCTCCTAATACCGGTGCTGCATAGTGTGCTGATGGCTTATACCCACAGGCTGTTAATAGTATTACTACTCCCAAAAGCAATGGTATCTGTTTTATCTTTCGCATTTTATCAAACCTTCCAATTAATTTCATTTTTTCCATGAGCCATTAAATATTCATTGGCTCTACTAAACGGTCTACTTCCAAAAAAACCACGATATGCCGATAGTGGCGAAGGGTGAGGAGATTTAATAATAAGATGTCTTGTGCCATCAATCGCAGCTCCTTTTTTTTGAGCATAAGCACCCCACAAAACAAAAACTACATTGTCACAATGTTCACTAATCACTTGAATCACTCTATCGGTAAACTGTTCCCATCCTTTGCCTTGGTGTGCATTTGTTTTTCCTGCTTCTACCGTGAGTACGGCATTTAACAGTAAAACTCCCTGTTCTGCCCATGGCTGTAAGTAACCTGTATTAAAATTATTGATACCTAAATCATCTTGTAACTCTTTATTAATATTAAGTAATGATTTAGGAAGAGGTTGAACCTCTGGGAGTACCGAAAAACAGAGTCCATGTGCATGACCAACCGTAGGGTACGGGTCTTGTCCTAAAATAACCACTTTCACCTTATCTAGTGGTGTAGAATTTAAAGCATTAAACCATAAAGATGCTCGAGGTAAAATATTTTTTCCCAATTCTTTCTCTGTAAAGAGAAAGTTTTTTAATGTTTGCATGTATGGTTTATCAAATTCATCTTCTAAGAGTACCAACCACGAAGCCTCTAAATCTATTCTATTTTTCATAATTGGATTATAGCGTAAAAGATTATAGTTCTAAAAGTTCAATTAACCCTTTTGTTTCAGGGTATTTCGATGCCGTCTCATAAATATATTTTAGCGTCAAAGGTCTATCGTTTACAGATGTTCCCAACAACATAAGGTGTCGTTGAAGTCCTGTAAAGTCAAACCAACGCATAAAAGTTTCATTATCCACATCTAAGCCTATTTTATCTTTAAACGCCAGTGCCAATCGCTCTACATCGTTTACGTCAAACTCTACAGCAACATCACGAAGCAATGAAACCAAATCATAGGTTAAAGCTCCAACTTTAGCATCTTGATAGTCAATAAGCACTATATTATCACTACATCCAAACATAATATTTTTTGAGTGAAAATCACCATGTACAAAAACACCATGAGGCTGTGCAAGTACTTCTGTTGTAATGATCTTAAAGACAGTCTCTAAATTCTTTTTTTGCTCATCATCTAAAGTAATTCCAAGATGTTTTTCTAAATAGAACTCAACCATCAAATCCATCTGCGAACGTAAAAGCTCTTCATCATAGAGAGGCAAATCTTCTATATCTACATTTTGCATTTTCATAATGCTGTCTAAGGCTTGGTTGTAAAAAAGTTCAAAATCATTGTTTAAAATGTCAAACAGATGCGTATCCCCCAAATCCTCCATAAAAACAAAACCCTCTTTTTTATTGTAGGTAAAGATCTTAGCCACTTTCACCCCGGCCTCATAAAGACGATGCTCTATCTCAATAAAAGGCTCAACTGTCTCCTTACAACACGAGGCATCCATCACAATCCCACTGTGCATAGAACTTTTAAGTCTATAAACCTTTTTCACGTTTTCTTTGGAAGAGATAAGCTCCAACTCCCCTTCACAATCAATACGCTCTAACCATGCTTCTATTTTATCCATTGGTCTTTCCTGTGTTATATTTTTATCATTTTATATAACGTTACTTTTATCAATATGCCTCTTAATTAAAGTTTAAAACCATTCTTGGCTTAAGAATATTTTAGTTAGAAAGTGGCAGCTGTCTCTTCAAATACAAAAATTATGCTAATAAAAAATTTGCTTTCCCATCAAAAAGTGATCTAAAGAGCTAAATTGTCAATTATATGAAATATATTTTCTATTTCACTAAGCTTATATTTATATTTTGGTCATAATCTTATATAATAAACATTGAAATAATTTTTAGGAGCAGATATATGAAGTGGGAAGCACTTGGAGAAGTAACATTATTGATAGCTGATACGGATCTTCTTAATCGTAAATTAATCACATCGCTGTTGGCAAAAATTCCTACCATTAAAATTATTGAAACTGAAAATTCCAATGAGACCCTTGAACTGTTGGATAATGAAAAGATTGATATGGTTCTACTTGACTACCATATGCAACATGAAAATCAAGAAGAGACCCTAAAGGCGATTAAAAAAGAAGATAAATATGAGTATATCCCTGTGGTGATGATTACCACCGATGAAAGAGAAAAGAAAAATCTCTATGCCAATGGTGCCAACGACATTCTCATTAAACCACTTAAACTTACCCACTTAGAAGCCATCATTTATAAACATATCGAGAAAAAACAGTACAGAGAGAACTATAAAAACATGTATTGGGAGATTGATACAAAAGATCTTCACAGTAGTGATGAAACCTACACACTCAAAGCCATCGAAGATTCACAAAAAGAGATTTTTTATGGAATGGCAATGTTGTACAGTAAAAAATACAACTCAGCCAACTCTAAAATCATTGCCAATATTGCTAAAGAGTATGCTCTGGTTTTGGGTTATGATGAAAATGTTGCCAATAATATCTACTATGCCACCATGATTCGAGACATAGGTTCCCTTGCCATTACCAAAAATGTACGTCAAGATTATAGGTTCACAAAAAAAGATAAAGAACACTATAACCACTCTATGTTGATGGGATATCAAGTGGTGAACAACTCCATTGAAACCAATTTTATAACAATAGCCAAAGCTGTCATCTCTCAACGAAAAGAGGCTTATGATGGCTCAGGAATTCCCCATCAATTAAAAGCTGACAAAATTAGTCCTTTTGCAACCATTGTTGCCATATCAGAGACATTTCATGCCCTTCTCTCACCACGTGCCTATAGGGTTAAAGAGAGCTATACCACACAAGAGACCTATCGAATTTTAGAACAAGAGAGTAATCGAAAATTTAAAGCCTCTATGGTCAGCTCATTTTTAGAACATTTTGACAACTTTATCCAACTACGAGAGAAATCCCTTCGCCAACATGCACTTAATTACAGTTTGGAGTCGTAAAAGAAAACAGTTCTCGATAAACTCTCTAAGAGTCAGAGAAGTAGACCGTTATTTGACGACTATATTCACCATCTTATTAGGAACAACAATCTCTTTAACCACCGTTACATCTTCTAGCCATTTGGCAATGCTCTCTTTTGCCATGGCGATGATGTCTTCTTTTTGGGCACCTGCGTCTACTTCTATCTCGGCTCTTCTTTTACCATTTACAGCCACACCTAAAGTAATGGTATCTTGAACAAACACCTCTTCAAGCAGTTCAATTTTACCTGCTAAGTTTTCAGAGGCAAACAGCTCTTCACTAAGCTCTGCACAAACATGAGGAACAATAGGCTCTAACAGATGGGTAATAATATAAAGCCCTTCTGACCAAACTTGCTCATTATTCTGTTTGTCTAAGGCATTCAATGCTTCCATACAAGCAGCGATGAGGGTGTTAAAAGCAAAGGTTTTTTCATAAACATCTACCGATTTTTTAAGGGCATCATAAACTTTGGCTCTTGCCAATTTCTCCTCTTTGTCCAGTGAAGCATGGTCGATGGTTGGCATAGAGTTAGTGATTACTTTAGACTTTCTATCATAAAGTTTTTTCAAAAATCTAAATGCTCCTTCAACAGCAGAATCATTCCACTCCAACTCTTTTTGTGGTGGTGCAGCGAAAAGGGTAAAGAGTCGTGCTGTGTCGGCTCCATATTTAGCAATCAATGCATCAGGGTCAACCGTGTTTCCTTTTGACTTAGACATTTTAGCCCCATCCATCAACACCATTCCTTGGGTTAATAAGTTCTCAAATGGCTCTTTTAAATCATCTATAAATCCTAAATCTCTCAACGCTTTGGTAAAGAAACGTGCATACAGCAGGTGTAAAATAGCATGTTCAATGCCACCGATGTATTGGTCAACGCCCAACCAATAGTTGACATCCTCTTTGTCGATACCACAAGCATTCCATTTATCAGGATGGGTTGCATAACGGAACTGATACCAGCTTGACTGCACAAAGGTATCGAGCGTATCGGTTTCACGTGTCGCATCAGCTCCACACTTTGGACAAGCACACTTACTCCATGTTGGATGATTTTCAAGTGGGTTTCCTTCACCTGTGATTTCTACATCTTCAGGTAAAGCAATTGGTAGGTTTTCTACTTTTTCAGCCACCAAACCACAAGCGTCACAATGCACAAATGGAATTGGAGCTCCCCAGTATCGTTGACGGCTGATACCCCAGTTTCTTAGCTTATAGTTGGTTGTACCTTTTCCTAAGTGCTGCTCTTCAAAATGGTTGATGATCGCTGCTTTGGCTTCAACATTACTCAGTCCTGTAAACACTGCCGAGTTCATTAACGCACCTTCACCTGTATAGGCAGACCCCTCTTCGCCACCTTCGATAACATATTTCAGAGGTAAATCGTATTTGGTTGCAAACTCAAAGTCACGCTCATCATGAGTAGGAACCGACATAACAGCCCCACCACCATACGATGCCAATACAAAGTTGGCCGTCCAAACAGGCGTCTCTTCGCCTGTTAATGGGTGAATCACGGTAAGACCTAAATCATACCCCTCTTTGTCGGCTTTGGCTCTCTCTACTTCGCTCAGATTCCCCATGGCTGTGATTTTTTCTGCAATATCAGCATCAAGCAATTCATTTTTAATCAGTGCTTTTACAATAGGATGTTCAGGAGCCAAGGCTGTATAGGTTACCCCATAAACCGTGTCTGGTCGGGTGGTAAAAACCTCAAAACCTTCAAACTTGTTTGCTAACTTCGCTTTTGAGTCATCAGAAAACTTAAATGAAAACTCCAACCCTTGAGATTTACCAATCCAGTTGCTCTGCATCGCTAAAACTTGTGACGGCCATTTTCCTTCCAAAAGTTTTAAATCATCCAGCAACTCATCAGCATACTTTTTAATATCTAGGTAATACCCAGGCATCTCTTTAAGTTCTACTTCATTGTCACAACGCCAACAACAGCCCTCTTCTACCTGCTCATTGGCCAGTACGGTATGACAATCTTCACACCAATTAACGGTGGTTGACTCACGGTAAAGCAACTGCTCTTCAAACATTTTTATAATAAACTCTTGTTCCCATTTGGTATAGAGTTCATCACAGGTTGCAAACTCTCGTTTGCTAGAGAAAGAGAGACCCAAAGTGTTCAGCTCTTTACGCATGTAGTCAATATTGGAATAGGTCCAATCTTTTGGGTGTCGTCCATGTTTTATCGCAGCGTTTTCAGCAGGCATACCAAAGGCATCCCAACCGATGGGGTGAAGAACATTGTAGTTCTGTTTTCGGTAGTAACGAGCCATAGCATCACCAATCGCGTAGTTACGAACGTGTCCCATGTGCAGACGACCACTCGGAAAAGGGAACATACTTAAAATGTATTTTTTATCCAAACTTTTATCATCTAAAGGCTCAAACGCCCCTTTTTCATTCCATATTGTTTGCCATTTTGACTCTATATCACTTGGACTGTAACTCATTCGTACTCCGTTGCTAAAAAATTAGGGTGATTATACCGAATGATGGGTTAGAAAATGATGTCTTAAATTTGGGCATTGGTAGCTTAATATTAAAAAAATTAAAACTATTAACTTCATACTATTAATTCTAATTCAAGAGTTAAAAAATAGAATTCAACAATAAAAATAGCTTTTAAGCTTAAAATATTATTTTACTCTATTTTATCTTCTTAGATTCGCTTTTATTAATATTTTTTTCATACTCAAACCATTATAATGGTACCAAATATAGCACTTCAGGAACATAAATATGAATTTTAAGAAAATAAACACACTTGCCCTCTCTCTACTGCTTTTAACAGCATGTAGTTCAAAAAAAGTTGAAAAAGAAAATATAGAATCAAATATTAATTTAGGTATTCAATCAGCTTCTACTACTCAAGACAGATATGGAGTCTCGGGTGACTTTGGGAACAATTATAAATTAGTAAACTTTATAGAACGTATGGTAAGTGAACATCATTTTGATAAAACAAGCCTCATAGAACTCTTTTCAAAAGCTAGAAATACAACCTGCCTTCCATGTATTACTTATGCTAAGAAACGTCGATCACAACCTAGTACTCCTAGCCGTACAGGAGCATGGGATCGTTACAGAAACATGTTCATTTATGAAAAAAATATTCAAAGAGGCTTAGCTTTTTGGGAAGAACATGCCAATACACTGAACCGTGCTTACCATCAATATGGTGTATTACCGGAATACATTGTAGGTATCATTGGTATTGAGACAGCCTATGGTGTGAATTTTGGAAAAAGCAAAGTCATTGATGTTCTAACAACTAAAAGTATGTTTAATGACCGAAGAGAAGCTTTCTATACCAAGCAGTTAGAAAAATTTCTTATTATGACCCGAGATGCCGGTCTTGATCCTTCTGAACTTATGGGTTCAAGTGCAGGTGCCATGGGTTACGGACAATTTATTGCTAGCTCATATTTGGATTTTGCCGTTGATTTTGATAATGATGGAGTAATTGATTTATGGAATCCTGTAGATGCTATAGGAAGCATTGCTAACTATTTCCATAAAAATGGCTGGAAACGTTCACTTAGAGATGTTGCCATCAGAGCAAAATATAAAGGTACAAGATTTAAAAAATTAGAAACAGGATATAAAACAAAATATTCTCAATACACATTACGTAAAAAGTTTAACATTATACCACGGGAACAACTCCGTTTTAATGGTCAAGTTTCACTAATAAAACTTCCTATGTATAGTTATGATGAACTTTGGTTCGGTACCCATAACTTTAGAGTAATTACCACCTATAATCATAGTACCTTATATGGAATGGCTGTTCACCAACTGGCAAAAACCGTTAAAGAGAGACGATACGAACATTAAAGTAGGGGCAGAGCCAAGTCTCTGCCCTTTGTTCATTAATAATTCTATATGCTTAAAAATCCTCTTTGGTCTTGGCACTCTCTACAATTGAAATAACAATGGTATAAACATTTGCAATAATTGCACCAATAACCAAACCCGTAATCAACCCTGCATGTGTCTCTGTATTCCCAAACTGATACATAAAAAATGCCGGAAGTAAATGTAAGTCTGCCACCAAAGAACCTGCTAAAAGTTCAGCTGAAAGTAAATTTCGTACACCCAGTTTTAAAATACTTGATATCAGGTTAATACTTGCTGCAGCAAAAAGTGCAATCACCGAGTTTTCAAAAATAAATGAAACAGAGGTGGTTAAACTCATCAATGTAAAAAAGATATAAAAAACTTTACCCCAATTCAAAATGCTACTCCTTAGAATGAAACAATTTTTTTCTCGTTCCCAACGTCCTCGTTGGGAATGCCTATAAGAACTTTTTAAGCAAACAAATTATTTGAGCTCTGCCCAAATCATGTTCCTTTTATATGGTACCCTGTTCAAACTGAGCACGCATCTTCTCTTTCTCTTTCTCTCGTTTAAGTGCAGCTGCCTCTTTCTCTCTAAATTCAACTATAGAGAACTTCAACCACATTAAAACAGGTGAAGCCACAAAAATAGAGGAGTAAGTACCCACAACCACACCAACCAATAAAGTAAATGAGAATCCTTTAAGAATCTCTCCACCGAAAAGGTAAAGTGTTAAAACAACAAAGAAAGTTGTAAGAGAGGTCAAAGTTGTTCGTGAAAGTGTTCGGGTTACCGACTCATCAATCACATCACCGAGTTCAGGTGATTTAATGGTACGAATCCCCTCTCTAATTCTGTCAAATACAATAACGGTATCGTTCAACGAGTATCCCAAAATCGTTAATATTGCTGCCAAGATTGGCAAGTTGACATCAATCTGAAACAGTGCCAACATTCCCATAGCAATGGTAACATCATGAATCAATGCTACAACAGAAGCCAAAGCGAAACGCCACTCAAATCTAAATGAAAGATAGAGTAAAATTCCAATAATAGACAATACCATTGCCATAAGACCTTGTGTTCGTAACTCATCCCCAACTGCAGGACCAACCATATCAACACCTCTGATTTCATACTCACCTGTTCCTTGAAGTAATTGACGAACTTCATCACTTACATCAGCATCAACATCTGAAGAGGTACTTTTAGTGCGAATCGCAATCTCATCGTTTGAACCAAAGAAAGTAACACTCGCTCCTGAATAGGCTTTATTTTCATGAAGTAAATTTCGAACTTCTTCAATTGGTGCATCACCCTTATATTTGACTTGAATTACCGTACCACCGGCAAAGTCAATACCATAATTTAAACCTTTTGTGAAAAGAAGTCCTAAAGAGAGAACCACCAAAACCAAAGAGAAAATACCAAATTTTTTAGCATTTTCCATAAAGCTTACAATAGGTTTATTATACTTAAATACTTCCATTATTTAGCTCCTTTCTCTGGTTTAATACCGAACCAAAAGCCCAGTTTATTCTTGTCAATTTTAGGCAATATCCATTGGTAAATACCATGGGTTCCCAAAATTGCTGTCAACATCGATGCTAAGACACCAATACTGATGGTCAAAGAGAATCCTTTAATCGGACCTGTTCCATACGCATAAAGTACCACAGCAGCAATCAAGGTAGTAATGTTTGCATCCCAAATCGCAGTAAAAGCATTATTGTATCCCTGTTCTATTGACTTGGTAATTGAATTTCCTTGATGCAACAACTCTCGTATACGTTCCGTAATAATAACGTTCGCATCAACAGCCATACCCACCGTTAAAACAATACCGGCCATACCCGGAAGGGTTAAAGTTGCTTCAAAAAGAGACATTACAGCCAAAATAAGGAAAAGGTTGGCTACCAAAGCAAAGTTGGAAATAACTCCAGCCATTCCATAATAGATCAACATAAAAATAACAACCATAATGAAACCAACCATTAAAGCAATGGAAGAAGCTTTAATACTGTCGGCACCAAGGCTCGGTCCTACACTTCGTTTCTCTTCTACTTTAACCGGTGCCAATAGTGCCCCTGAACGTAAAGCGATAGCAACATCATGTGCTTCTTGAGGTGTAAAACTTCCTGTAATCTGAACTTGACCACCACCAATTCTTTGAACAATGTTTGGTGCTGTATAGACTTGATTGTCTAAAACGACAGCCATACGTTTACCGACACTCACTTCTGTAAAGTCAGCAAAAATCTTTGCACCTTGTCCATTTAATGAAAAGTTAATTAATGGTCTATTACTCTTCTCTTCATATCCCACTTGTGCATCGGTCAACATAGAACCATCTAAAATAGGAATAGAGTAAAGAAGATATTTGGTACGATTGTCATTAACATCCGACAAGATTACATCACCGTACTGTTTCGCTTCAGCATCAGTCATACCGTAAACACGATTCGCTCTATCTTCATCGACAGCCATCATTTGCAGGTGTGCTGCTTTTGCAATTAAAGCTCGAATACGTTGCTCATCTTCAGCTGTTTTAACACCTGGAACCTCCACCAAAATCTTATCTGTACCTTGCTTTGCAACAGTAGGTTCAGCAAGTCCAAACATGTTTAAACGATTTCTAATGGTATCTACTGCTTGATCAATAGCATTCTGTTCAGTTTTTTTAGAGAGTTCAGAACTTAAGCCAACTTCATAGACCAAAGCATTTTTTTGAATCAATACTTCTTTAAAGTCATCCTGTAAAAGTTTATCTACTTTTGGAACATCTTCACTATCAAGAAGTTCAAAAATAACCTTTCCCTCATCAATCTTAAGGTCTTCAAAAACTATCCCTTCATCTTCTAAAGAGTATTTTAGACTGGTACCTATCGATTTTACTTTAGACTCAATGGCTACCTCAGTTTTCACCGAAAGCAACATATGAAGTCCACCTTGTAGGTCTAACCCAAGAGTAATCTTTTTACCCTCTTCACTCTGCGTTAATGAAGGAATAGAAAAAACAATTCCAAACAAAAAAGCAAAGAAAAAGATAACAACTCTGTAGTTTAATTTTCCCATTACTTATGCATCTACCTTCTTGAGCACATAAAGCTTGTCTAATTTCACAATTGCTGTATCATTCAGTTTGATTTTGATAAAATCCTCTTCAACTTTAATGATTTCAGCATAGATACCACCTGAAGTAAGAATTTTATCACCTTTAGCCAGTGATTCTAACATTGCTGCGTGCTCTTTTTGTTGTTTTTGTTGAGGTCTGATAATTAAGAAGTAAAAAATACCAAATAAAAAGATAAGTGGTAAAAATTGTGCTACTTGTTCCATAGGGGAATCCTTTGAGTTTATATGTAAAAATAAGCAAATATTTTACCATTAAGAATATAACAGCAGGCTTTTTCATTGCCTTTTTAAGTGCTGGAGCCATGTACCTAGATTGGCTTGGTTTCATTAACTATTTTATCAATACCATTTTAGGCATTTCTGCTCTATATTTCTTATTGACTGGTAACAAAAAGAGATGGGTATGGACCGGTTTTTGGATTGGTATTTTGTGGTTTTGGTGGATCGGTATCAGCTTCAAAAACTATGACATGGCATGGGCAATTCCCCTTCCTATTTTAGGTCTGGGGTTTATTTATATGAGTATCTTTTGGGGTACTTTGTCTTTGGTTGAGTTTTTTGGGCGTTTTTTACCTATGAAGCAAGGGCAGAGACATGGCTCTGCCCCTACGGGGTTTGATATGCTTGCTAAAGCTGTGATTTTATTATTACTTTCATACATTCATCCTTTTGGGTTTGATTGGTTTAAACCTGAACTGATGTTTACCAACAGCTATTTAGGCATAGAAAAATGGCAATTTGGATTGGTACTGTTGGCACTGATACTTTCACTTTATAAAAAGCAACTCTTCTACCTTCTTTTAATTCTACTGGCTCACCCTTTTACTGCTCATTTTGAAGAAAAAAAAGACATCAATCCTAAAATCACCCTCTACAACACCCATACAACCGTACAAGATAAATGGAACGAAAAGTTAATATCCAAACATGTGGATGAAGTGTTTGTAGCCATTAGAGAAGCCATTGATAAAGAGCAAACAGTGATTGTCTTTCCAGAATCTATCTTTGCCTTTTTTGTTAACATGCAACCCCAAATCATGGAAGATCTTCAACATTACTCCAATAAAATCATCATTGTTGTAGGAGGTCTCTACTGGGATAACACCATTCCTCGTAACTCTACCTATATTTTTAAAGAGGGAAGCCATCAAATAGCCAACAAGGTAAAACTGGTTCCATTTGGTGAAAAGAACCCTCTACCCTCATGGATGGGCAGTTGGGTTAATAAAATCTTTTTTGATGGAGCACCGGATTATGTTGCTTCAGCCGACTTTACAGACTATACAATTGACGGAGTACACTATAGAAATGCCATCTGTTTTGAGGCCACTTCGGAAAAACTTTATGAAGGCAAACCGAAAAATATGATTGTGTTAAGTAACAATGGCTGGTTCACCCCTTCCATTGAATCTACCCAACAAAAAATACTTTTACAATACTACAATAAAAAATATGGAACAACCATCTACCACAGTGTCAATATGTCTGACTCCTATACCGTGAACAATGGAGAGGTTATTAAATGAGAAGAATTAAAATTCACCATAGAAAGACACTGAATGCAAAATTATAAAAAATTTTATCTGGTACCTCTCAATGCTTATCAATACATTTCACGTCTTTTACCGGGTAGCTGTCGCTACTACCCGACCTGTTCAGAGTATACAAAATGGCACTTTGAGTTAAATAAACCTCATAAAGCATTGGTGCAAAGCACACTTAGAATCTTACGTTGCAACCAACTCTTTGCTGGAGGCATAGACTACCCAATTATGGACTATACACCCCCAAAACTTCTCTCTCTCAATCAAAATTTAAAACAAATTAAATACTGGTTCGTACCTAAAGAGAACAGTTTTTATTACGTGATTAAGGACTATGGAGCTTATAGCAAATAAAACCAACCCCACATTAACCATAATTGTGGCAAAATACCTATCAAAATATGAACCATCTTCATTAAAGGATTACAATGTCAATAACCATAAATCAACCCCTTGATATGCACCTCCACTTAAGAGACAAAGCCATGCTTAAAACTGTAGGTCCTCTCTCTTCTGCGAGTTTTTCAGGGGCGATTATTATGCCTAACTTGGTTCCACCTGTCTCTACTAAAGAAGAACTTATTGCTTATAAATCACGTATTATAGAAGCTTGTGGAGAAGATACCTTTACACCTTACATGACCCTCTTTTTTAAACCAAGCTACACCAAGGAGTTTTTAAAATCGGTCAAAGATGAACTCACAGCCATTAAACTCTACCCGGCAGGAATTACCACCAACTCTGAAGGGGGTGTTTCTGGATTTGACGTAAATGAGTTACGACCAACGCTTGATGCAATGTCAGAGCTTGAAATACCTTTGTGTATTCATGGTGAAACCAACGGTTTTGTGATGGATAGAGAAGCAGAGTTTGTCTCGATTTATGAAATGTTGGCTTCTAACTTTCCTAAACTCAAAATTATTATGGAGCACATTACCACAAGAGAGAGTGTTGAAGCACTTGATAAATTTGATAACCTTTACGCCACCATTACTTTGCATCACCTGCTCATTACCCTTGATGATGTGGCCGGTGGTATGTTACAACCTCATCTTTTTTGTAAGCCCATTGCTAAACGTCCGGAAGACCGAGAAGCATTAAGAAGAGTCGCTCTAGAGGGTCACCCAAAAGTGATGTTCGGTTCAGACTCTGCACCTCATCCACAACATACTAAAGAGTCTTGTGGTTGTGCTGCCGGTGTCTTTACGGCACCTATTGCTCTACAAGTTTTAGCAGAACTTTTTGAAGGGCATTCAACCATAGAAAATCTTCAAGCTTTTGTTTCAAATAATGCCAAAGCCATCTATAACCATATAAAAGTACCTCATAAAACCGTTACTTTAGAGAAAAAACCCTTTATTGTCCCTGCAAAATATGGTGACGTTGTGCCGATGTATGCAAGTGAAACATTGGCATATTCAATTGTTAATATTCAAGGATAATATTCATGGACAGCAATATCAAAGAGATTATTAAAGGTTATAGCAATTTTCAATCGGTTAAATTTAAAAAAAATGAAGAACGTTACAAAAATTTGGTCGATGAAGGACAAAACCCCAAAGCCCTTTTTATTGGATGTAGTGATTCCCGTGTTGTCCCTGATTTAATTACGGGCAGTAATCCCGGTGATTTATTTATTGCCCGAAACATTGGAAACTTTGTAGCTCCGTTTAATCCTAAACAAGATTATCACGCAACAGCTTCGGCTATTGAGTATGCTGTTTCTGTTTTGGAAGTTTCAGATATTATTATTTGTGGACACTCACAATGTGGTGCCATTGCAGCACTGTATAAAGAAATTAAACCTACCGATGAAAATATCCATACCATAAAGTGGTTGGAGTTGGGAGGAAATGCAAAAAAAACAGCCCTACTTGCTTATCGTGGAAAACCTCAAGAAGAGATTTTAAGGTACACGGAGAAAGTATCGATTATTTTTCAGCTTGAAAACTTACTGACCTATCCGGCCGTAAAACGTCGAGTCGATAAAGGTGAACTTTTTTTACATGGCTGGTATTACGACATTAAAGAGGGAACCATCGAATATTATAACGATGAATCCTATGAATTTAAAAAATTAATTGAAAAAACCGGAGATTAAAATCATGATAGCTAACAGTATTGAAGATTTAGTGGGCAACACCCCACTGGTTAAATTAAACAAACTCTCGGAACTTTCAGGTGCAACCATTTTAGGAAAATGTGAATTTATGAATCCAACCTCTTCTGTGAAAGATAGAATTGCGTTAAACATGATAAACGAAGCATTGGCATCAGGAAAAATTAATAAAGACTCAACCATCATTGAACCAACATCAGGAAACACCGGTATTGGTCTAGCAGCCATCTGTGCATCAAAAGGTCTAAAGCTTATCTTGACCATGCCGGAGTCCATGAGTATTGAACGACGAAAACTTCTTACACATTTAGGAGCAGAGATTGTTTTAACACCTGCAACAGAGGGCATGAATGGTTCCATCAACAAAGCTGAAGAGTTGGCTACGCAATTAAATGGATGTGTACTACAACAGTTTAATAACCCGGACAACCCTGCCATACACCGAAAAACTACAGCATTAGAGATTTTAAAAGATACCGACAATCGAGTTGACTATTTTGTGGCTGCTGTTGGAACAGGAGGAACCCTTACAGGAACATCTGAAACTTTAAAAGCACAACTTCCTAAGCTCAAAGCCATTGCTGTAGAGCCAAGTAATTCACCGGTGCTTTCAGGTGGGAAAGGTGCTCCTCATAAAATTCAAGGTATCGGTGCCGGTTTTGTTCCTAAAATTTTAAACCGAACCATTTATGATGAAGTTATCACCATTGATGACGATGATGCATTTGAGATGGCAAAAGAGATTGCCATGAGCGAAGGATTGCTTGTAGGTATCTCGGCCGGTGCCAATGTAGCTGCAGCCTATGAAGTTGCCAAACGTCGAGAGAACAAAGGAAAAATTATTGTTACTATTCTTTGTGACACAGCTGAACGCTATCTCTCTACCGATTTATTTAATTAAGATGAAAAGTTTTAGAAAGTGTTATGAATAAAAAATTGCTAGAGACCATTAAAATAGAAAATGGTCAAATTATGAACATAGAGTGGCATAACCAACGGTTCAATAAAAGTCGACAAAAACTTTTTAATGAACCTAAAGCATTGAACCTTGAGGGGTTTATAACAGCTCCCGAAGAGGGCATTTACCGTTGTCGTATTCTTTATGACAAAGAGATTCATTCAGTTGAGTATCTACCTTATGTCCCCAAAGAAATCAAACATTTTAAAATTATCCAAAGTCAAATGGATTATGCTTATAAATACAGTGATCGAAAAGAGCTTGAAAGACTTATTCCTTCCTCTTATGATGAGATTATTATTGAAAAAAATGGTTTTTTAACCGATACCTCTATGGCTAACATTGCATTTTATAATGGAGAAGCGTGGTTTACTCCAAAGTATCCTCTACTCGAGGGAACCACCAGAGAGAGACTGCTGAGTGAAAACTTTTTAAAACTTAAAAATATTCGATCTCATGAGATTCAATCTTTCACACACTTTGCTTTAATGAATGCTATGATAGGATTCAAAATTCAAAAACACATAACGATACGACTATAAAGGATTTAACCATTATGTCCCTTGAAAACCTAGAAACCGAAGCATTTAAAGATTTGATGCAAGAACATATTTTAAAAACCATTGAGTATATGTTCAATGCCAATCAAGAATTTGGAATTGCTTGTGAAATTTCTGAAGTCCATTTTACTCCGGAACTTCCTCTTGAATTACAAGAGGCACTTCCTGAAGTGACACTCTTCATGTTGGCCAACTACTCATTCGAAAGTGCAACGATTGACCTGCATTATTTAACATTTGAAGCTGGATTTGGAGCAGATAATATTGGGGCTTTGGTACAAATTCCTCTATTGGCAATTAAACAAATTTTTGTTGAGGAGTATCCCGTTTTGATAAATATTGCTTCTCCAAGAGATAGAGAAGATGAGGAAGAAGCCAAGCACGCAGAAATTAATTCAATGAAGGCTTTATTGAACAATCCTGAAAATGCCAAACTTCTTAAAAAGAGTAAAAAATAGTAGGTTAATGCTTAGCATTTTCCTGTAATAATATAGTTCACTACGTTATCGATAAATACATTGTTTTTATTCTCTTTGGTATAAACAATGTAAAACTTACGACTCATGGTAAAGCCATAAATTCGTGCTTCAAAAAGCTCTTTTCTTGCTACTTCATCTGCAATTGCATGTTTTGAAATGACTGAAACGGTTGGACTTTCAGGATCTTTAGTCGCACGTTTAACACTCTGTAGTGCTGCAGTAGTATTACTTACTTCAGATAAAACATTAAAACTTTTACATGAAACACCCAACTCTTCAAAAACTTCTGAAATTAATCTTCTTGTGTGAGACCCCTCTTCACGACAGACCCATTTATAATCATAAAGCTCTTCCGTATTCACCACTTTAGGCAATGGTGTATTTGAAAAAATTACCAACTCATCATCAAACCATTCTCTATAAACCAACTCATCATCAAAGATTGGTGATTCAATCAAGCCAACATCAAATTTTCTCTCTTTTAAGCCTTCAATAATTTTATCCGTTACATCAATACTCAAAGTAACATCATTACCAATACTCTCGGAAATACTGTTTAAACATTCACCCGGAATCACATAGGATCCAATGGTATACGAAGCAGCCAATCTAAAGGTCATCTCTTTTTTAATGATTTTTAAAACATCTTTTTCAAGATTTAAAATACACTTTTCTAATTGTGTTACTACTTTATAAAGCTCATCCCCCTCAGCTGTTAGCTTTATACCATTCTTCTTACGATCAATTATTTTGGCTTCAAGATAATTTTCAATGTATTTAATTTGCTGTGTTACTGCCGGCTGAGAAATACCTAATTTTGCCGATGCTTTTGAGAAACTTCGTTCCCTTGCAACGGTTAAAAAGGTCTCCATTTTTACAAAATCTTTTAACATTACATTCCCTTATAACTTTTATTCAAATTATTATATCAAATTATATTTAAAGTTCTTCATAAGTTTAACAAATATATTTTGATTTAAATATAATATACACTTATTGCTATTTTTTTCACAATTATTAAATATTAAAT
>JAHJJU010000080.1 GCA_018822805.1 bacterium | reverse complement strand
TTTTTTATGTTTATCGATAGGGGTGGGTACAGTTACAATGTAAACAGTACAATCAGCTATCTCTTCAAGAACATTGGTAAACTGCATCTTATTAGCAATGGCTTCATTGACTTGTTCTGTACTGAGTTCTAGAGTTCTATCGATACCTGCACGCAGTTCATCGATTCTCCATTGGGCGATATCAAAACCTACAACTTCATACTTTGCTGAAAAGGCATGGGCTAATGGTAGTCCTACGTAGCCTAAGCCGATTACTGCTATCTTTTGCATTAATTTTTTCCTTAATGTCTTTAATATGACATAAATATAGTGATGTGTATCTTACCAAAAATAAAATTCAAACAAAGAATAATCAGAAACCCATCATACTATTTTCCCAATTTTATCTCATAAAAACAAGTATATAAAGAAAAAATAAAATATTTTAAAATAAAATACAACACTTAATTTTAAAACCCATCAGGATTCCTACGCTGCCATTTCCAGCTATCTTCACACATCTCATCAATCCCTTTGGTCGCTTCCCAATCCAAAATTTTTTTTGCATAAGAAGGGTCAGCAAAACAGGTGGCGATGTCTCCTGCACGTCTTGGGGCAATTTGATACGGTACTTTTTTTCCTGATGCTTTTTCAAAGGCTTTGACCATTTCCAATACGGAGTAACCTTTTCCAGTCCCTAGATTAATCGTCATTACTTTTGTAAAATTTTTAATTTTATCTAAAGCTTTTACATGTCCATCAGCTAAATCAACCACGTGTATGTAGTCTCGTACTCCTGTACCATCTACCGTATCATAATCATCTCCAAATACAGAAAGAACGTCTCTTTTTCCTACAGCTGTTTGAGTAATAAAGGGCATAAGGTTATTGGGGATACCATTAGGGTCTTCACCAATGGTCCCTGACTTATGAGCACCTACAGGATTAAAATAACGTAAAAGCACCACTTTCCATTCGTTGTTAGCAAGATAAACATCACGCAGTATCTCTTCAACAAAAAGCTTTGAACGTCCATAAGGGTTGGTAGCAGAGAGAGGAAAATCTTCAGTAATAGGTGTGGTATGAGGATCCCCGTAAACCGTAGCTGAAGAACTAAAAACAATGGATTTACAGTTATATTCAGCCATAACTTCACATAAAACAGCTGTACCGTTCACATTGTTATCATAATATTTTAAAGGTTCTTCTACCGATTCACCTACAGCTTTTAACCCTGCAAAATGGATAACAGCATCAATTTTATGAGCATTAAAAACCTGATGCAAATCCTCTCTATTACGAATATCACCCTCAATAACTGTAATCTCTTCTCCTACAATCTTTTCGACCCGTCGTATGCTCTCTATTGAAGCATTACAAAAGTTATCAAAAACAACCACGTCATATCCTGCTTCTATAAGCAATACCACGGTATGTGAACCGATGTATCCTGCTCCACCTGTTACCAATACTTTCATTTTCTTCTCCTAACTGTCACTATTAAATATGTCTCTCGTATAGACTTTGACTTCAACATCTTTCAAATCTTCTGAAAGTCGGTTAGCAACAATGACATCAGCCATCTTTTTAAACTCCTCTAAATCTCTGATAACTTTAGAATGAAAAAACGCTTCATCCTCACAAGCCGGTTCATAAATCACTACTTCTATACCCTTGGCTTTAATACGTTTCATAATGCCTTGAATCGCTGAAGCTCTAAAATTATCAGACCCACTTTTCATTACCAATCTATAGATACCCACTACTTCTGGATTTTTAGCCAAAATAGAATCGGCTATAAAATCTTTTCGTGTACTGTTGGCTTCGACAATGGCTCCAATCAATGAATTAGGAACATCTTTATAGTTGGCTCTTAACTGCTTAGTATCCTTCGGTAAACAGTATCCTCCATAACCAAATGATGGGTTGTTATAGTGGCTTCCAATTCTTGGATCAAGCCCTACTCCTTCGATAATCTGTTTACTGTTTAAATGATGCGACTGTGCATATGAATCAAGCTCATTAAAATAGGCAACACGCATAGCAAGATAGGTATTCGAAAAGAGTTTAATCGCTTCTGCTTCCGTTGAATCGGTAAATAGAATATCAATATCCTCTTTTATCGCACCTTGTGCTAAAAGGTTTGCAAAGATTGTGGCACGTTCAGATATTTCTCCCACAATAATACGTGAAGGGTAAAGATTGTCATGTAAAGCTTTTCCCTCACGTAGAAACTCTGGAGAGAAGATAATATTTTGCGTGTTGTATTTTTCACGTACACTTTTCACAAAACCTACAGGAACAGTAGATTTAATAATCATGGGTAAATCAGGATTAAACGCCATAACATCTTTGATCACCATCTCAACCAAAGAGGTATTAAAGTAGTTGGTTTGGGGATCATAATCGGTAGGGGTTGCAATAATCACAAAGTCAGCATCTTTATACGCTTCTTCTTTATCCAATGTGGCTTTAAAATTTAAAACTTTATTTTCCAAATAATCTTCAATTTCAGCATCCTCAATTGGTGATTGTTTGTTGTTTAACATTTCTACTTTTTCGGGAATGACATCTAAAGCCACTACTTCATTGTACTGTGCCAACAAGATTCCATTGGACAGTCCAACATATCCTGTTCCTGCGATGGCTATTTTATACTTTATCATCTATCTTTCTCCAAATTATTAAATTAAGGCATTATAGCTAAAGCCCCATTAATTGTAAGATTTAAATACCTAAGTCATAGATTTGCACAACACCTACTAATTGCCCATTCTCTATAACCAAGAGAGAGTTTACTTTGGATTGGGTCATTAGTTTCTGTGCCATGGTAAGTTTGGCTTTAACATCAATCGTTTTTGGATTTTTTGACATCAGTTTCGATGCAGACAATTCAAAAAAATGCTCTTGAGAATGCTCCATGGCACGTCTGATATCTCCATCGGTAATAATCCCTTTAATATACTCATTCTCAACCACCACAGCCAAGCCCAAGCGTGCCTTGGACATTATTTCAATCAACTCTTTTATGGATGCATTAGGATGAACAATGGGTAAATTATCTTTTTTCATTACATCTTCAACCCCTGTTAAAAGTCGTCGTCCTAAACTTCCTCCGGGATGAAACTGTGCAAAATCCGTATCTTTAAAATTTCTCTCTTTCATCAGTGTAACAGCCAATGCATCACCCATTACCAGTGTGGCAGTCGTAGAAGAGGTAGGTGCCAATTGCAGAGGACAAGCCTCTTTTTCTACAGCTACATTTAGATGATAGGTTGTGTTTTTTGCCAGAGTGGAATGCTCATTGCTACTCATGGCAATGGTTTTATTGCCTTGTGCTTTTAAAAAGGGGATGAGTTTCAAGACCTCATCGGTTTCCCCTGAATTGGAAATAAGTAACACCATATCATCGGCTTCAATCATTCCCAAATCACCGTGATATGCCTCTCCTGGATGTAAAAAGAAAGAAGGTGTTCCCGTGCTGGCTAAGGTCGCAGCAATTTTTTTACCAATTATCCCCGATTTTCCCATACCCGAAATAATAAGTTTTCCATTACAATTCAAAATATCGTGCACAGCCTTTTCAAAATCATCGGTTAACTGTTCACCTAAATGAGCAATGGCTTGTGACTCTATGCTAAAAACCTCTTGGGCTATTTGTTTTATGTTCATTTTTTATCTTTACTATTGTATTTGGTGCAATAAATTGACACCCTACGGTTTATGATTAAACTCTGGAACCATCTCTTTTAAGACCTCCAATTCATGACCATCTTTTAAACGTTCCATTTGAGACAAAAGTATAGCATAATCCACAGGAGGGGTTTGAGAGACCAATATGGAGTCATACTCTGTTTTTAAATCAGCATCATCTATAAGTAACTCTTCATACAATTTTTCACCCGTTCGTAAACCTGTAAACTCTATCTGTATATCTTCACGACCTGAGAGGTCAATCATTCGTTGTGCTAAGTCAACGATTTTAATAGGATCGCCCATATCTAAAATAAACAACTCACCTCCCCTTGCAATCGAAGCTGCTTGGAGTACCAATTGACAGGCTTCAGGAATCAGCATAAAATAACGGGTAATGTCCGGGTGCGTCACCGTAATATTTTGTCCTCTTTCGATTTGTGCTTTAAATTTTGGAATCACCGAACCTGAACTCCCCAAAACGTTTCCAAAACGTACGGCTACTATCTCTGTTTTTTTAGAAGGAACAGCATGCGCATAAAGCTCACAAACCCGTTTGGTTGCTCCCATAACATTGGTAGGTCGAACGGCTTTATCGGTTGAAATAAGTACAAACTTCTCAACCTCATAAAGAACCGAAAGGTCTATAACACTCTTCGTTCCGAAAATATTGTTTTGAACAGCCGATTCAATGTTCTCTTCACATAAAGGTACGTGTTTATACGCTGCTGCATGTAACACCACTTCGGGTCGATAACGCACAAACATCTCTTCAAGTGCCTCTTTATCTCGTACACTTAAAAGTGCAGAAACACTGTTTGCTTCTGCTAACTCTTCAGAGATTTGATACAAATTAAATTCGCTGTGATCGACTAAAATAACCTGCTTTGCCCCAAAAGCCACGACTTGACGAGAGAGTTCACTCCCTATGCTTCCCCCGGCGCCCGTTATCATCACCACTTTCCCTGCTATAAAATTGGCAATGCTGATCCTGTCCAAATCTTTTGGTTTACGTGCCAATAGATCTTCAATAGAAATATCGGTAAAAGAAGGTGTGTCCTCTTGAAACATTTGCACAATTTTGATCTCTTCTATACCCAAACCATTTAATAACGTAAATAATTCATCCAAAGCTTCTCGACCTAAAGTCTCGGTAATAATAACCGATTGAATGGCATATTTTTCAATCACTTTAGCCATCGATTCTAAACCATAAACTTCAAGATTTGAAAAATAGGTACCAACCAGATTCTTCTCTTTTGAAATCAACACTTTTGGTTGATAAGGAATCTCCCCAATCATGGCACTTTTTAACACATGGGTCGCTCGATCATTCGCACCAAAAATTAACGTTGGTATCTGCATATTTTCTTGACCCAACTCCAGATACATACGCCGTGAAATACGTATCAACCCAATAAAGAAGAGTGATAAAAAAAGGTCGATAATAATGACAGAACGAGGAAAGGGAGCAAAGTAGTCATAAAAGAGTAAAAAGATGATTGTAAATGTTGCATAAATCATCAAATGTACAACAATTAATCGCTTATACTCCGACAAACCAAAATAACGCCATGCGATAAAATAGATTTTAAACAGAAAGAAAAAAAGTATTTTTAGAGGAATCAAAACCATCATCATGGTCATCATGGAATCAAAAAACTCTAAAGTAATTGAAAAATTAAACCGTAAAAGATACGCAATAACAATGGTAGCTACAGAAATTAAAACATCAACCAGCACAAAAAAGAGTACACGTTTATGGGTTGTTGGTTTAAAAAAATCTTTTAAGAGCATACGTTTCTAATCACCTCAACCACAGGCATCAATTCATTATTTGTACTATTGGTAGGAGAAGGTAGACATATCCCCTGCTTAAAAAATGCTTCACTTGTTCCATCAACAAAAGCTTGACGCTCTTTAAACAGAGGTTGCAAGTGCATCGGTTTCCAAAGAAGACGACTCTCTACACCCACTTTTTCAAGAGCTTCTATAACGTTCATAGGATTTGTTCTATTAAACACTAACGTACTTAACCAACGATTTCCACGTGAACTTTTAATTTCAGGCATAAAAGAGAGCTCTTCTATAGCCGATAACTGCTCTTGGTAAAACTCAAAAATTTCACGTTTTCTCTTTATACGCTCATCTAAAACTTCCATCTGTGCCACACCAATGGCTGCTAAAACATTGCTCATACGGTAATTGTAGCCATACTCTTTATGTTCATAGTAGATAAAGTTCTCTTTGGCTTGGGTTGACAGAAATTTGGCTTTTGCTATCCACGCCTCATTAGCACTCACCAACATACCCCCACCCGAAGTGGTTAAAATTTTATTGCCATTAAAACTGTATACCCCCATATCACCAAACGTTCCACTCTGTTTGCCTTGAAAACTTGCACCTAATGATTCAGCTGCATCTTCTATAAGGAAAATATCTTCTTCTTTACAAATAGCTACGATCTCATCCAATTTGGCTACTTGTCCATAAAGATGCGTCACAATCAATGCTTTTGGCTTTACAGAAGATTCATAAATAGCTTTTTTTAGTAATGCAGGTGACAAATTCCAACTTTCATCAGAATCTATAAATACAGGAATCGCCCCTTGATATAAAATGGCATTGACCGAACCTATAAAAGTAAAAGTCGAAGCCAAAACCACATCACCTTGACCGATACCCAAAACCCTTAATGCCAAATGTAAGCCTGCAGTAGCTGACGATAGAGCCAACGCATTAGAAGTTCCCGTATAGGCTTTAATACTCTCTTCAAATCGATTGACAAAAGCACCCAAAGGGGCAATATAATTACTCTCAAATACCTCTGAAATGTACTCCTGTTCTTTACCACTCATGTGAGGTGGAGAGAGAAAAAGTCTATTCATCTAAACTCCTTATCACTTTAGCAGGAACACCATACGCCAATACATTATCGGGAATGTCTTCTGTTACCAAGCTATGTGCTCCAACAATAGAGTTTTCTCCAATGGTTACATTGGGTAAAACGGTAGAATGGCTTCCTATTCGAGCATTTTTTTTCAGATGCACGGCTCCTTGTTTATTATCAATCGTCGATACGGAATAGATGGAACAGTGAGAACCTATCTGTACATACGCTTCTATAGTCACGCCATAGTGTGCATTAATATACGAAAAAGCTCCTATATCTGTTTTATAACCCAATTTTAGATTCTCTTTATGTTGAACAAGCCAATTGTATTTTGTCGGTACTCCCTCTTCTATATCCGGAAGTTTCCAATTATCAAATCGTTTACTATCTTGCATTATGACTGCCTTTAAACTTTTCCATGCTTACTGAAGTTGCCGAGGAAACATCGCTGCGTTTAAGTACTTTAAGAATGGTCTTCCAAAAAATTTTCATGTCCAATAAAAAAGATTGATGATCTACGTACCAAACATCATACTCAAACTTTTGCTCCCATGATAGGGCATTTCGTCCATTCACTTGAGCCCATCCTGTAATACCGGGAAGCACATCATGTCTTCTTTTTTGCTCCTCATTATAATACTCTAAATACTCTACTAAAAGTGGTCTTGGACCTACAAAACTCATCTCACCTTTTAGAACATTAAAAAGTTGTGGCAACTCATCCAAACTTGTTTTTCGTATCCACAGTCCAATACTTTTTAATCGTTGCTCATCAGGTAACAGTTCACCCTTTTCACCTCTTTCATCACTCATGGTTCTAAACTTATAGATGCTAAAAAAATGTTCATGCAAACCGGGGCGTACCTGTCGAAAGAGAATGGGTCTACCTATTTTGACATAAATCAAAAGTGCTGTTATCAACATGAATGGCAAAAACAGAACAATCAATAGAAGTGCCAAGAGCTTGTCCAGTCCCTTTTTAATGAATGACCTATACACAAAAAACCTATTTAATTTTATAGATCTTACTGTATGGAGAAGTTACGACCAACTCAAATAAATTCTTATCGTATTTCCCTAACATAAACATCTGTACATACGTTGAGTTGTAGGTTTTTTTATCCATAACCACCATCTGATTATAATTTTGCATGTAAACCACACAAAACTCTCCATCCAAATGCATCAATTGAGATTGTACTTGGGTAGTACTCTCTGCATCCAACTGTGTTGTATCAAAACGCTGTACTTTTTTGGTTTGTCCTTGAACCTCTATCTCACCTTTAACCGAATCAAAAACAATACCGTTTTGAAGTAATACCTTACTTCCCTCCTGTTTATAGGGTGCTGCCGGATAAAAATGAATCGTTCGCTCTGCTTTTCCTGTTTTTAGATTAATGTTTCCAAACACCCCTACCGTTGGAAAAATTCGAAGCATCTTATACGGTAAATAAAGAAAAACATCACGGGTCTTTTGAGGAAGCTCATAACTCGGACTTTTAAGCTCTTCTAAAAAGTGTGTAGGTGTTTTTTCACTGCTCTTAAAAAGTATATCAGCAACCCTAGAGTAGTTGGAATCGACATAAGTCTCAATCGCCAACTTACTCATGTTGGCTACTTGTTGAGGTGAGTCTGAAAACATTAACTTTGAGACAATATAGTTGTCATGCGTGTGTTTTCCACCGTCAATTAAAGTATTGGTATTGGAGTAGTACCAAATAGGATAACCGTAATCCCACCATGTTAACGTATAATCTTTTTCTGATGCTATCGCATCCAACTTCACTAAATCATCCACTTCTATTTTATTCATAACCGTGGGAACAAGATAACCTTGAATATGGGTAATATTTGGATAGATTAATGCTGCAGTTGCCAAAGTAATAAATGCATATTTAGCAAGATTTTGCCCTGCTTTCTCTTTTACAACATTTTTCAGCATATCTCCTAAAATATAAAAAAGATAAATGGCTGAAAATGCAGCGATGGGCACAGCATACACGGTAAACCGTAATCCTCCCCACATTGAGAAAACACCAATTCCAATCAGTGGTAAAGCAATTAAAAAAGCTTTATGTCGCATCACCAAAACAACATATCCTATCAGACTCACAATCACCCCGATTTGTGAACCTGAGATTCTGTTTGCCATGGTTTCAAAAGAGATTGCACCGGCTTCACGAACCGTTTGAACAACTTGATAAAACTGCAAAGCCCCTTCATCTACTCCACGGTCTGCATAGGTCAACACTTGTGACAAAATCACAACAAATACATTGGCAAAAAATAGAAATGCAACAAAAAATCCTAGAGCAACATAACCTAAAATTTTCTCTTCTATCTTTTGGCTTAATAAGAGTAGGGTTGCAACAAGAAAAAGTGCCACTCTAACTTCAATAGGCAGGGTAATCATTAATGGAATACTCAATAAAATAACAGCACCATAAAGAGAGACGGCTCCCTCTTTAAAGGCCTTTGTTTCATCGTTTTTAATAAACCCTTTGTACTCCAATACCATATAGATAACCAATAAAATGTACATGGCATAAACAAGTGTTAAACCTTGAGAATAAAAATAAGGGTAAATAAAGACAAAGAAAGAGGAGAGAACAATACTGACCAAACTCTTTTTATAGACCACATGCATAAAAGAGTAAAAAATCATAAATTGTAAAAAAATTGAGAACATATCGGAGTCGTAATACCCTACCATCGTACGGTTATAGTAACTCCACGCAATAGATCCTAAAAGTGCTGCTAAAAATCCTAACAGTGTATTACCCAACAGACGTCCTGTAAGTACAATCGGTACAACAATCAGTGACGAAATAATCGCAGGAAGATAAAGTGAAACGGTATCTAATGAGAACGGGGTAAACTTCGTTGCATACGCTGTTAGAAGTACCAATCCCGGACTCACATTAAAAGCACTGGCACGTTGTGCATCTTGGGCCACTACGCCATTGATAATATCTCTAGCCCCCGTTGAAAAGAAATAACCATCATTGGTATTAATCATCAACTCTCCTGCATAATACATCGACTCCATATCCGAAAAATAGATTGGCCAATACATTCGAATACCCATACTAAATAGATAGGCAACCATCATAAAAAGCAGTAAAACTCCTAAGTTTTTTTCAAACATTTGCTCTGTTTTTGTCATTGTTTTCTCTCTTCCATTAATTCTTTATAGAGTCCCATATATTGCAAAACAACTCTTTGTACATCAAATTCATCAATCGCCAATATTCTACCATTTTCACCCATAATCTTTCGTTTTGTAGGATTATTTAAAAGGTATTCTATCTTCCGGGCTAAGGTTTCTGAATCAGCAACGGGAACTAAAAAACCATTTTCACCATTTTTTACCACTTCTCTACAACCTACGGTATCGGTTGTGATAATTGGTTTAGCCATAGAGGCTGCTTCAAGCAGTGTTCTTGGAACACCTTCTCTATAACTTGGTAATACATAAATATCAGATATAGCTGTAAGTTCTAAAATATCATCTCGATGTCCCAACCATACAACATCTCCACTCTTTAAAAACACTTCATCTGCTGAACTTGGATTCCCCTCATCGGTATCACCGACCAAAATAAACTGTACGTTTTTATCTTTTGACAACATTGTAGCAGCTTCATAAAACTCACGAATGCCCTTATGCCAAATGGCACGAGCCACCATTAAAACTACGGTTTTACTCTCTATCTTCAACTCTTTTTTAAGCGTCAGAATCTCTTTGTCTTTAATGCATAAAGGATTAAACACATCGGTATCAATCCCCACACTTTTTATAATTTTAATTTTACCTCTGACAATGACCCCTTTACTCTCCAAATAGTGTGGGTCATCAGAGTTTACAAACACCACCCTATCTGAAAGTGAAAAAACCATCTTATAAAGTTTTTCAATCACTGTACGCACAGCTATATTTTTAGGAGTATCTTCAATATAAAACGACCCCAACCCTTCTACCAAATTAATAATCGTAGGTACTCCGACCATCTTGGCTGCCAATGTTCCATAGATATTTGGTTTGGCTGTAAAGGTATGAATCATATCCAACTCCAAAGGTTTAATGGCTCTGTAAATATTATAAATCGCTTTTAGCTCTTTTAAAGGATTTAAACTTGAACGCTCAATTCTATACGCTATTGCTTTAACTCCATGCTCTTCAAATAAATCAAATTTATCACCTTTTGGGCAAACAGCATAGACTGTATGCCCCTCTTCTACCAACTTTTTCATGATAGGAAGACGAAAGAGGTAGAGGTTTAGGTCAAGGTGGGAGAGGAAGGCTATGGTCATAATCCACCTCTATTTAAAACTTCTATAAATTCATTCACAATGATGTCCTTATGAAAGCTTTTAGCTCTATTTTTTGATTTATTCTGATAATCTTCCAACAAGCTTTTATCATACATCAGTAGTTCCATCGCCTCTTTTAATTCATTTTCACCATGAATGGGAAGCAACAGACCATACTCAGCCATCTCTAATCCATCCGTTAATTGAATATGTACATCCGAACTTGGATCCAATATCTCTCGTGGACCACTCATACAATCGGTTGAAATCACAGCCAATCCACAGACCAATGCCTCAACCAAAACATTCGGGAACCCTTCATAGTTTGAGGTAAATACAAAAGCATCCGATTTGGAAAAATATTTATAAGGATTAGAATCAAATCCGAGAAGAGAAACGCTATCTTCTAGCCCTAACGATTTTATCTGTTCTCTTAGTTTTTCCTCTAATCCACCTTCCCCTAAAATAATTAATTGAGTGTTTTTATCTTTTAGTTTAGCAAAAGCATTTATCATAAGTTGATGGTTTTTACCACTATCTAGCCGTCCTACTGTTACAAACGTAAACTTATTAAAACTAACACGCTCAACACGCTCTTTTGATAACTTATCTATTTTATGTAAATCAAAAGGGTTATGTACCGTTGAGATTATATCGCTATCTATTAAAAAATTCTCAATTAAATCAACTCTATTCCCCTCAGCATTACTAATAATAAAATCTGCTTTAGGATAGAGATATCGAATTAACAGTTTACTAACTTTTGAAAGCATATTATCCTCTTTGTACATCATAGAGGGGGTTGTTCTCTCACTAATAACAGTAAAAATATTATTACCAAAAAGTTTAGCAAAAATAGAAACATAAGAGGGTCTATTCATAAAGGCTAAACTAATATCTATACTGTTTTTTTGACAAAATTTTTTATATTTCCAGCCTAAGTAAGGAAGTTTTAAAAGTTTTATAATCCCATTCTCATCAGGCTTTGAGCTTTCAAGAAAATGAACTTTTATATCAGTAGGAATAGTATAGTCTATTTTATCTCGCATTAACACCAGTGTAATATGATACTTATCTTTTAACTCATTTAGCAAGATAGAGACGACACGCTCTGCCCCACCACCGGCTAGAGAGTAGATTAAAATAGATAATTTTGGTTTCATTTTATCCTCATTAAATTCCAAAAAACATACTCATAATTTTTACCTTTTTGGTGTTCATTAAAAAGTTTTTTCAAATATCTTTTATTAAATCGTTCATCTAAAGAGTCTATTTTATCATATAACAGCTCTTTTAACTCTCCTCTAAACCAATGTTTTAAAGGAACAGCAAAACCCATTTTAGGTCTCTCTATAAGCTCTTTAGGCACATATTTATATAACACATCTTTTAAAATAGATTTGGAACCATGTTGCAATTTAAGCTCGGTAGGTAAAGCATAGGCAAACTCAACAACCCTATGGTCAAGCAGAGGAACTCTGGCTTCAAGTGAATATTTCATACTCGCTCTATCTACTTTGGTCAATATATCATCAACCAAATATCTATGAAAATCTATTTTACTAAAGTTATCAAAACTATCATGTTCATTAAAAGTCTCTATCTCCTGAAGTGACAAAAAACTTAACGCGTTAAAACTATCATGCAGAAACTCTTTAGAGAAGAGGTTCGAGAGTTCCCAAGGTTTTATTGAGGTTGAGATAACAGAGTATAAGTTTTCTTCTGTTAAATATTTTAAAGGATAGGCAATTTTTTCTAATTTATCTCGGTTTGATACTTTGAACAAATAAGCTAACATATCTCTTGAGAATTGAGGAAATTTTTTAAATAGATTGTAATATTTTTGGGTTATAAAATATCTATCGTAACCTAAAAACAGTTCATCTCCTCCATCTCCACTAAGTGCTACGGTCACATGCTCTTTAGTAAACTTTGAGAGTAACATAGTCGGTAGAGCTGAAGCATCCCCAAAGGGTTCATCATAAAAATTATCAAAGTCTTCCATTAAAGCAATAACATCATCTACCCCAAACATATACTCATAATGGTCACTTCCTATATGCTTTGCAACCTCTTTTGCATAGATGGATTCATTGTAGGAAGCATCTTCAAACCCAATGGTAAAGGTTTGAATGGGCTTTGATGAGATATCTTGCATTATGGCACTCACCAAAGAGCTATCTACCCCACCACTTAAAAAACTTCCTACCTCTAAATCAGAAAGAAGCCTATAGTTTATGGAGCTTCGTAGTAATCTCTCAGTCTCTTCAATAGCCTCTTCATAACGTATATCTATTTTATGGGTTGGTAAATTCCAATATTTTGTAATATCTATAGTTTCCCCATCAAAAACCAAATAGTGAGCAGGTTTTAATTTATATACTTCATCGTAGTAACTGTTATCATTAGGGATATAGCTTAAACTCATAAACTGAATTAACGCCTTATCACTTCTATGTTGTTTCAGATGAGAAGCAAACCCTTTAAGTTCACTTGCAAACGCAAACTCACCCTTTTGATATGTCCAATAGAGAGGTTTAATACCCACACGATCACGAATAAGATAAAGCTTCTCCTCTTGTTTATCAAAAAGAGCAATGGCAAACATACCAATCAATTTTGATATGGTTTTTTCTATACCAAATTGTAAAAAAAGTGCTAACAGTGTCTCGGTATCACTATGTGTTTTAAAACTATAACGACACGCTTCCCGTAACTCTAAATGGTTATAAATTTCTCCATTAAACACCATAACAAACCGACTGTTTTCCATAGGTTGATTGGCATGAGATGCTAAATCTTGAATAGAGAGTCTATTGTGGGCTAAAAATAAATTTTTGTTTTTAAATTGATACTCTTTTACTGTTGAATCATCTGGCCCTCTATGGGACATGGTGACGTTCTGTTTCACTATCTCTTGGTAGGTTAATCGTGTATTATGGTATCCTAATATACTACACATTACACTTCTTCATAACATCTTTAAGCATTCTATACTGATTGGCTCTGGTATAGTAATTACACGCTTCTATATTTAACGCTCTACTAGAAGATAAAAAAGATTTAAAATCACTCATATTTTCAATTAAACTTCCTGCATTTGTATCTTTTAGCAAATTAATAATATCTGAACCTTTATGACATGAAACCATAATAGGCTTTTTACTATAAAGATACTCAAATATTTTACCTGTAAGGTTTTCATTTCCCTTTGGTGTTAAATCTTCAAGAACTAAAAAAATCGTACTCTTATCTTTTTCTATTTCCAATGATTGGCTATCTAAATATCCTAACCAAACTACCTCGATGTACTCTAATATCTCTTTATCTATAAAATTAAATGGGTCATCTTGACTGGCAAATTTTACAACTATTTTTGGCTCTTTATACTGTTTACTGTATTCATTTAAGAGTGTTAAAACTTTAGAGGGATTACGATTAATACCCAGTGTACCCATGTATAAAATAGTAATAGTTTTATTAACCTGTACGGATAAATCAACTTTCTTATCTTCTATAGGATATTGAAGTCCATTATAAATAGTCATTACTTCTTTTTTATAAAATGCTTTTGCTTTTTTCTCTCCTGTGGGAGATACCACTAAAATTTTATCCACATCTTTCATAATAAATTTATCTATCTGTTTATCTAAAAAATTAATTACTGGAAATTTATTTTTTTGTCCCTGAATAGAAATTAAATCACGTAAATCTACAATATGTGGTATTTTAAAGACTTTTTTAGCATAATTTCCAAGCAGTACCGAGGCAATAGGTCCAAATGAAGAGATGATTAAATCATACCTCTTCTCAGAATTTTGTTCCATCCATTGTTTTGACTTTTTGTACCAACTACTGCCTAAAGAACGGTCCAAACTTCGTATCATCAAACTTGGATGTTTTAACATGTCCAAATAGCCAATGGTAGAGTTAATAGAAAAAAAAGGTATTGATTTAACCTCATCCCCAATATAATAAATATTTGGATTATCATCCTCTTTACCCTGCCAGTTTGCAGTTAAGACACTTATTTCTATACTGTTATCTTCTTGTGATAACCTATAAAACTCCCCCCAACGCTTAGCCCCAATAACACCTGAAGGAGGAAACCAATAAGATATCAATAATACTTTCACTTAATACTCCAATAGATATTCAATGATTTTTTCACTAGCCTTTCCACCACCATACAAATCTAATGTTGAATTTTCAATGTTAAATTTTGAATGGTTCCTATATGCTTTTAGTATCTTTTCTTTATCAGCTCCTACTAAACTATTTGCTCCACACGCTACTAACTCTACCCACTCTGTCTCATCTCTTAGTGTAATACACTGCTTTTCAAAAAAGTATGCCTCTTTTTGAAGCCCTCCACTGTCTGTCATAACCAAGTCACAATTATCAATCAACCATACCATTTCTAAATAACCTACAGGGTCTATGATGGTTAAATTTTGAATGTTTAATTTTAAATTTTCAATTATCTTTTTTGTTCTTGGGTGAAGTGGTAAAATTACTTGCTTTTCTTTTGATATCTCATCTAAAGCCTCAAAAATACTTTTGAGTCTTGTTTCATCATCTGTGTTTTCAGCCCTATGAATGGTACATAAAATATAATTTTGAATGTTTAATTTTGAATTTTGAATAATTGATGGTTTAACTGTTAACTTTTTATAAAAAATAGCTCCATCTTGCATCACATCACCAGACTTTACTACTTTACAATCGAGGTTGTCATAACCCTCTTTTTGTAAATTTTCAATGGCACTATCGGTAGGACAAAAAAGAATAGTACTAACTCTATCGGTCAATATACGATTAACCTCTTCAGGCATTTTCATATTAAAACTTCTCAAACCTGCTTCTATATGGGCTAACTTTATATGTAGTTTACTAGCAACAATAGCTCCTGCTAAGGTTGAATTGGTGTCACCATAGACCATTATCCAATCTGGATTCTCTTTCAGTGCTACCTCTTCTATTTTTTCTATCATCTGCCCTGTCATTGCCCCATGAGATTTTCCACCTATGCCTAAAAAATAATGGGGTTTTGGTATTTTCATCTCTTCAAAAAATATATCAGACATATTCGCATCATAGTGTTGACCTGTGTGAACTATGATTTCTTCTATATTTTTATGTTTAGCTATCTCACGGCTTACACTTCCTGCTTTTATAAACTGTGGTCTTGCTCCAAGAATTGTTAATATTTTCATTTTAAATTTCCTTTTCTATTATATTTACAAGTGCTTCATATACTTTATAATGTCCATCAGCTGTATAATGAATCCCCTCAATATTAAATTTTTCCATATCATCTTCGAACAATCTATCTATATTTAATTCAAAGACTCTCTTATTATCTACCAAACTACTCATCACACCTTTATAGTGTACAATATTATCTTCTATACCCACAAGTAAAGAACTTACTCTCTTTGAAACGTTAGGTAACGACAAATAGATAATTTTACTATCACTCTCTTTTAAAACCAATTCTTGAAATTTTGACAAATAAAGTTGAAAATATTTTAAACTAATCCATGGTTTTGAAATTTTATATTTTGAAAATATTTTCTGTATATATTTATTGGTAAAAGCTCTATATAAAATGCTGTATAATTTTGAAAAAAAAGATTCTTTTATTAATAAACTGTTATTTATTTTCCACATCCATCTTGGATAGGAACGAGGAGTTAAATCATTAATACCCACACTAACTATACAAACATCATAAAATTTAGCTCCCAACTCATTCCAATAAATGCTCAACACCTCTTTACTGGTCATTCCAGGCATAGAAATAACATCAACAACATAATTCTCTTTTTGTAACAATTCAACATAAGTAGCATCATTTTTATTACCTCTATATGGTCTCATCCATTGAACAGTAGAGTCTCCAATAATCAATAACTTTTTCACTTTATACCTTCTATTTTAAAAACATCTTCCCAAATAGCTATATTAACTATCTTCCAATACATTGGGTCATGTTTATCAATATTGCAATTAATATCCAACTCTTTTAAAATCATTGAGTTAGATATATACTTCTTAGCCAATATGATAAAGTTTTCATCCGTACACCACTCATTTTGAGGCACAGGAAAACCTTTTTTATCTCGGTTCCAAATAATCTCTTCTGAGACATCTTTTTCAAATGTTTTTCGTAAAATATATTTACTAAAACCATCTTTATATTTTAAATTTGATGGTAATTCAAACGCATAATTTATTAACTTGTAATCTAAAAAAGGTGCTCTTGACTCTATTGAGTGAGCCATGGAGTTTCTATCAACATATCGTAACAGAACACTCAGATACTCTTTGACATCATAAACCAATTTTTGATTTAAATTATTAAAATTTGAAAATGACTCTTTTAGACTTGGTACAAAAGCAACTTTTTTATTAAATATTTTATCTGCTCTCTTTTTAAAGTAAAGCCACTCAAACAATTTTGGAAAAAATGAAATCATTAAGAGTTTTAAATCTTGAATAAAAAAAGATTTATAATACTTAAAATACTCTCTTAAAAATTTATACTTAAACATATTTTCTCTAAGCAGTACTGATCTGTATGTTCCATATCCTGCAAAAATCTCATCAGCTCCTTGTCCGTCCAATGAAACTTTAACAGCTTTTTCATTCATCTTCTCATATACTTTATATTGTGCAAAAATACCTAAAGTATCAAAAGGTTCATCTTGCATCCACACAATGTTTTCGATTTTTTTAACCAAACTGTCTATTTGAGCCACAATATAATGTTGCTTTAAATTTAAGCTCTTAACCGTATGCTCAATATTTTCATTTTCATTAATCTGCTCTTTTGAATCATAAATTGAAGAGAAACTTTCTATAGTTTTATTCTGAGCATTTGCTTTAGATACAATAATATTTGAATCTACCCCTCCACTAAGAGCCATGCCTATTTTTACATCACTTCTCAAACGAAAATCAATACTTTTTTCTACAAGGTTTTTTAATTTATTTTTAACCAATGACTCATCTATCGTCTCTTCTATATCTATTTGTAAAGTATAATATTTATCAAATGAGAGTTTCTTATTTTCCATATTATACAAGGCATTGCATCCGGGAGGAAATCTATAAATATGAGTGAACATCGTCTCTTTTCTATGCTCTTGTACACCATACACAAGGTATCGAACCACCTCATCTCTATTTGCTACAGTTTGATCAAGATAAGGTAAAAGTGCTTTTATCTCTGAGGCAAAAACAAATCTTTTACTATCATAAATATAATAGAGTGGTTTTACTCCAAATCTATCTCTTGATAAAAACAAACTATTGTTCTTTTTATCGAAAATAGCAAATGACCACATTCCATTAAATCTTTCTACACAAGCCTCGCCCCACTCCTGATATGACTTCAATAAAACTTCCGTATCTGAATGCGTAGAGAAATAATACCCTAATGCAATCAATTCTTTTTTTATCTCTAAATAGTTATATATTTCTCCATTAAATATAAGAACCATATCATCAATTTCCATGGGCTGATTACTCTGTGCATCTAAATCTATAATCGAGAGTCTTGTATGCCCTAAACAAATAGTATCAGATTCATAAACAGTTTGATTGTCTGGACCTCGATGAGCAAGTAAATTTAACGCCTTTTGGAATTTATTACTATCACAATTAGGAAAAGAGCCTAAGATACCACACATAAGAACTCCTTTTATCTTAATCTTTTTTCTATTTTATAGTTTGTCATCAAACAACTTCTTATAGACCTCTAATTGGTTATCATAAATATTTGAGGGAGACAACAATTTTATTTTTTCTCTTAAAATCAAAGCTTTCTTACGTGAATGTTCTAAATCACTCATGATATTATCTATTTTTCTTAACCAATCTTCTATGTCTAAATACTTACCTACCCAACCATTTTTATTATCTTCAATAAATTCTGAATGCCATTCAATATCACTCGTTACAATAATGTTTCCAAAAACTGATGCTTCATAAATCACAAAACCCGAAATAGGAATTAAACATATGGGATTAGCTTCTAAATATTTAGTAATACCCTCTGTATTTAAAAATCCTGTAAATAGTACTCTATTTTCTAAACCTGCTTTTTTAACTCTTTCTTTTAATATACTTTCTAATTCACCATTACCTATCATAGTTAAGTTCATTGATGAATCAGGGTTGTTCTTTAAATATTGTATATACAATTCCAACACAAAATCAGGATGTTTGTCACCCACAAAGCGACCTATAAATAAAAAATTATTTGGATTCTCTATTCTTAAATTTTTATCCAAATTTTTAAATATTTCATCTCGTAAAGGAAGAGGAATAACAGCAATATTATTTTGAGTAGAAATACTTTTCACATAATTAGCACTATACTCATTTGGGACAATAACAACATCACTTTTATTTAGAGTAAACTCTTCAAGAAAAAAACTTAAAAATTTATTATTAAAAATATGATATCGACCTATTTTTTCTTGTGCCAGTCTATTATCCCCACCAATCGTAGATACAAAAGGAATTCGACACAATTTTGAAGCCACCAATAAAGATAAAGACATTAAATAGGGGTGCCCTGTTCTACTCATATGAATCTTTTCTTTTTTTATCAACCAAATCAAATTTAAAACATGTATGATATAAACAAAAGGCAATATTAATAAAAAAAGAATTTTAAATCTTTTAATTTTATGTAAAAAGGAAAAGTAAATAGGAGATATAACTTCTAACCACTTTTTATTATGTTCGATCATTATATCTTCTGGATTATAAGAGATAAAATATACTTTTTCAAAAAAATTATTTGGATTATAATAATCTAAAGCTAAATCCAAATTACCTTTTTTTTCAAAATCTTTTAATGAATTTTCTAATGTAAAAATAAGTTTTTTCTCTTTATTATTTAACATGTGATCTTCCATTTTTAATTCTTCCGTCTTCTACTTTATATATCTTTTCACACCTATCAATTGTACTTAACCTATGTGCAATAATAATCAATGTTTTGCCCTCACTTATTTCATAAATTTCATCCATTATCTCTCTTTCAGTCTCATCATCAAGTGCTGAGGTAGCCTCATCAAGCACCAATATTTCAGGATTAGCATATAATGCCCTAGCTATTGCAATTCTCTGTTTTTGTCCACCACTAAGCATCACTCCACCTTCACCTACTAAAGTATTTTCTCCATTTTTAGTAGTTAAAAAATCATATATTTTAGCTTTTTTGAGAACAACTTCCACTCTTTGTTTATCATACTCCAAACCAAAAGCAACATTATCTCCTACCGTCCCATCAAAAAGATAGACCGATTGAGGAATATATCCAACCTTTGAACGCCAAGCTTTAATATTCATCTCATCTATAGGTCTATTATCTACCAAGACTTCCCCCTTTTTGGGTTTGTAAAGTCCAATGATAATATCAACAAGTGTACTTTTACCACTACCACTCTCACCGACAAAAGCTATTTTTGAATCTTTTTGAATCGTTAGATTAATACCTTTTAAGATAGCTTGATGCTCTTCATATTCAAACTCAAGGTTTTTAATCACTATCTCTTGTCTAAATGAGATATTCTCATCACCTAGTTTTTCACTATTAAACATTAAATCATTATGAACAATATCTAGTGACTTAGTATAAAAAAGAATTTGGTTATAACTGCTCATTATTCTATTAACTGATGGCATTAAACGATAGAGAGCTAAAACAAACATCGATATAAGTGATAAAACAGCCGATATATTGTTCTCATATTTCCAAACCAAATAGGTAATGATAAATACAATCATACCAAATCCAACAGCTTCTAAAAAGAGCCTAGGCACTTGTCCTAAAGTAGCATTGGTAATATTTGCTTTGGCATAAGAAAAACTTGATTTTCCAAAATCATCCAATATATCTTTATCATGAGATTGAAGCTTTATCAGTTTAAAGTTTCCAAAACTTTTATTGATAATCTCATAAAAATTTTTTTGAACCTCAGCTCTAAGCACTCCAGCTTTTTTAATCTTAGTAGAGACTGTTTTAACCATTAAAAATGCATTGAGTATCAATATAATGGTTAAAAGTAGAGTAATTTTGTAATTGACATAGAGCATCATTGCATATATAAAAGCTACAACAAAAACCTCACTCATCATAAATAGTGCAGCTGATAGTAGATGTGTCAATTGAGAGGCTTCAGTCACAATGGTTTTTGTTAAACTAGATGAGTTTTTGGTAATAAAATCTTTATAAGGCATTCCCATATAGTTTTCAAAAAGCCTATAAGCCAAAAGATGATATCTCCCTTGTGTAAACCTATTTAATAGATAAAAGTATACTAGATTTATAACACTTCTAAATAGATAAAAAAAGATTAATACTACACCAAAAGAGATAACAAACAGAACCTCTTTATCAAACGAGAAGAACTCATAAATATATCTGTAATACTCATTACTATGAATAAGAGTAAAATCTGTAGCAACAGCAATAAATGGCATAATAACAGATATACCAACGGTTTCAATAATGGATATAATAATTGAAAAAAACAGTAATCCCAAGAGAAACTGTTTATCTCGTTTTGTTAGTAAGTCTCTTAACTTTCTAATCATACATATCTACTAATATACCCTATCTCATCATCCGTCAGATAAGAATTCATCGGCAAAGACATGATCTCACTAGAAACCAATTCCGAAACAGGAAAATCCCCTTTTTGATACCCCAAATAAGCAAAACACTCTTGTAAATGTAAAGGCAGAGGATAATGCACAGCAGTAGGAATCCCATGCTCTTTTAATTGAGCTTGAACTTCATCACGATTTTGAACCCTAATCGAGTATTGAGCATAAGCCGAGGTAGCACGGTTATCAATAAACGGCAAAACTAATTTTTCATTTTTCATTTTTAGTTTTTCATTATACTTAGTGGCTACTTCTTGACGTAAAGCCAAATCTTTCTCATAATGTTTGAGTTTAACATTTACGACGGCACACTGAATCGTATCCATTCTTCCACCCATTCCAATGTATTGATGATGGTAACGTTTTGATTGTCCATGAACTCTAAGT
>JAHJJU010000119.1 GCA_018822805.1 bacterium | reverse complement strand
GCACTGCTTCCAAGAGGCGGCAGCCTGCGAGCGGCCCTGGGTGCGATTTCCCAGTGGCATCTGCATGCCTCCGTCAACGACCACCTGCGAGGGGATCGTGGAGTTCGGGCAGGAATGCGACGACACAGAAGGATGCGGCGACGACGAGATCGGTGGCGACGGGGTTTGCCTCGATGTCGAGCGGGAGTGTACCTATGCATGCGTGGATGGAGATCTCGTCCGTCATCCGGAATGGTGTCCCGAGGGGTCCACATGTATGACGGGAATCCATTGCTCGGTACCATGAGGTATATAAACGAGAATGTCCGCCCGGCCCTCACGGACGCGGGCTATTTCATGTCGGCCCGTCGGGCCTTGGTTTGGGGGGGCCGGCCCGTCGGGCCTTGGTTGGGAGTAGCTCTGTTCTGGGGCGTTATGATGAGCGCTTGCCATGATATTCCACCTCTGTTGGAAGATGCCTGCGCTGACGACCCCACTGTGAGGGAATGCCGCACTGAATTCTGTGCAACTGCCTTCGAGTGTATCTCCTACTGCCTGCGCCACCACCCTGACGGCCAGGAGATCCCGTCCGCCGGCATGGGCGCCTGGTGCGACGATGACCGGGTGGGCGACTTCGGAAATCTCTGCTCCGACAACCCAGAGGTTGTCGGATGCGACGACTGGTGCGAAGACCATTCAGCACAATGCAACGGCGGCGACGGCGACACCGACACCGATATCGATGGTGACGTCGACACCGACGGCGACACTGACGGCGACACTGACGGCGACACCGACGGCGACACCGATGGCGACACTGACGGCGACCCGGACATCGAATGCTCCGACCATGTCGAGTGCATCGACCCCGAGACCGCCCAGTGTCTCGACGGAGCCTGTGTTCCTTGCGAGGCAGATGGTCACTGCGTCGGCGCCGACGGCCTGCCCGCCTGCTCCGACGGCGTGTGCCGCGAATGCAGCGAGGCCAACCTCTCCGCCTGCGAAGGCGATTCACCCAGGTGCAACAACGAAACCCACCGCTGCGCGAGCTGCCTGACCGACGACCATTGCACCGACCCGACAGCCTCGCACTGCGTCGCCGGCTCCTGCTCACCCTGTGCTATCCACGACCAATGCGCCCACATCCCCGGAGCGCCTGCCTGTGAGGGCGGCACCTGCCGCCAATGTACGGAAGACAACCAGACCGCCTGTACCGGCGACTCCCCCTACTGCGACACCGGATCTTTCCTGTGCGCCGGGTGCCTCGACAACACCCACTGCGACGACGCCTCCCGCTCCCACTGTGACGGTGGCACCTGCTCGGCCTGCTCAGCTCACGACCAGTGCGCCCACATCCCCGGCTTTCCCGCCTGCGCCGATGGCACCTGCCGCCAATGCACCGAAGACAGCTCGGCAGCATGCACCGGAGAGACCACCCTGTGCGACCCTTCGTCCAACGAGTGCGTACAGTGCCTCGCTCATGGTGACTGCACCGATGCCGGCTCGGCCCAATGCCGCGACAACTCCTGCGTTGCCTGCACCGAAGACGCCCACTGCGAAGCCGGCGTCGAAGGTCTCGGAGTCTGCAACGCCGGCGCCTGCGTCGAATGTACCCAATACGCCGACTGCGAGGCCGGCCAGGTCTGCAATTACACCACCAACGCCTGCGTGGCGGCGTGCCATGTGTGTGATCGCAACGATGACTGTGGCGCCGCCCGCGGAGGCCCGGGCGTGGGGTTCTTCTGTGAACAGGACTGGCGAACTCCTGAGCGCCGCCACTGCTTCCAAGAGGCCGCCGCCTGCGAGCGGCCCTGGGTGCGTTCGTCGCCCGGAGGCATCTGTATGCCCCCGCCCACTACGACCTGCGAGGGGATCGTGGAGTTCGGGCAGGAATGCGACGATACAGAGATTTGCGGCGACGACATCATCCCAGACGATGGGGTGTGCCCCGGCGTCGAGCGGGAGTGTACCTATGCGTGCTGGCGGAGTGGCACGTACCATGACGAGTGGTGTCCGGAGGGCGTAACCTGTAATGCTGACACGGGACAGTGCCTGCGATGAACGGGAGCGCGAAACAATGAAGGACATCCTTCCGAATACCGGCGGTACGGAGGAGCTGCTCATGAAGACACGCCGCCCGGCCCTCACGGACGCGGGCTATTTCATGTCGGCCCGTCGGGCCTTGGTTTGGG
>JAHJJU010000079.1 GCA_018822805.1 bacterium | reverse complement strand
CTATGAGTTTGGCAATGATTTCATTGTCTTTAATGAGACTCTCTAACACTTTAAAGTTCTCTTCTCTATCGCCCAGTTTAAAAAGTCGCATAATCTTTCCGTAGTCACTTGCTATGTTGGCATCGAGCATATTTTGGGGATTGGTGCAATCATTAAAATCAAACTCATTCATAAAATAGAGCAACATATTGGGGTTAAATATCGTCTCTTCGGCTTTGGTATTAAACTTATAGCCATTATACCATTGTGTTACAAGTTCTAAAAGTTCCTCTTTCTCTCTGTTACATCTGTCAAAGATTTGTTGTAGTATGGATAAGGTTTCTTGCCTAGTAAATCCTAAAGCATGATTGTACCGTTCATTATTGGTAACATCTCTAGCAATATTAAACCCACTCGTCATACTGTCCATGGTAATGGGGGTTACCCCTGTTATAAAGAGTCTATCCACCACCCCTGTTTGGGTTTCGGCTTTGATGGTTTCATAAAAACTTCGTACAAATCCTCCTTTGCCCACTATTTTTCTAAACAGCTCCATATCTTCAGCTAAGATAGAGTTGGCAAAGTGGTCGTATTCGTCTATGAGGAGGTAGATTTTTTCATCTCTTGTGATAATAAAAAATGTTTTCATTAATCCTTCAGGAGTGTTTTTAAGTTTTAATTTTTCAATATCACTCTGTCTATATCCATATTTTATTAAAAACTTTTCCAATGTATCCCCAACATTTTGTAAAAATCCTTGATAAATGGTCTCTCGATTCTCTGTCTCAATCCGACTAAACTCAAAAAACAGAATTTTATAAGAGTTTTTTTTAGAAGTTGGATTTTTCCCTATTATAAAGTTGCCAAAGAGTGCATCAAAATTTTCACTCTCTTGTTCATCATAATAGTGTTGCAGTGTTGAAAGCAACAACGACTTACCAAACCGTCTTGGTCGAAGCATGACCAAGTAACGGCTATCCTCCTCTATGGTTTGGATAAAATTGGTTTTATCCATATAGAGGTAATCTTCTTCTATTAAAATTTTAAAGCTACTAATGCCATAAGGTATTTTTTTCATGATGCTATCTTTGTTGTGAAATTGTTTTGATTATACTCTTTTTTGGGTTAATTTTTTTGTTTTTAACCATTTTAAGTACCCAATACAAATCAAACACTAGCAAAAGTTTATCCTATAATTTTTACCATATTGATTAAATATTTTTTGGATATATAAAATTCATAAAGACTTTTAATCCTACCAAACATATTCATTGTTGATTTATAGGTTAACTTTAAAATTGTTTTTCTAAAAATGGAATAATCTGTTTTTTACGGCTCATTACTTTTGGAAGCCAAGCTTGTTGATTTTCTAATTTTACTTCAAAAGCATTTTCTATCTTTTCACTATTATCACTAAGTAGCAATAGTTGTGAACCCTCTAGCATGATGTCGGTTAAAAGTAAAAGTACCGAGTTTCTTGCACCTTCGGCTTTAAGCTCTGCCATGGCTTCAAAGAGTTCCTCTTTCATGTTGTCAAATACGGACAAATCAACCACTTCAAGTTGTCCTACACCAATCTTTTTGTCACCCATGTTAAAGTCTTTAAAGTCTCTGAGTACCAGTTCTCTTTTGGTGGCATTAAGTACGTCTGATTTTACAATGAACATCTCCATACCAACAGCTTTATAATCTTCGATTCCTGCAATTTGTGCCAACTCTTTACAGGCTTTTGTATCTTCTTTGGTACAGGTAGGTGATTTGAAAATAACAGTGTCACTTAAAATGGCACACATCATCATACCTGCAAGATCTTTTGGGATCTCCACATCAAAGTAATCGAACATTTGTTTTACAATGGTGTTGGAACAACCCACTGGACGTACCCACATCTCAAGAGGAGTGGCTGTTTTTAAATCACCGAGTTTATGGTGGTCTACAATTCCTAAAATGTTTGCTTCATTAATGTCTTTTGGACTTTGCGAACTCTCCATAAAGTCAATAAGGTAAACATTTTCACCGGCATATTCTGTTTTTAATAGGGGTTTTTCATAGCCAAATTTGTTGAGTATAAATTCTGTTTCAGGGTTAATTTCACCTTGTCTTGAGGGAATGGTATTTTCACCTAATTGGTTTTTAAGATATGAGAGAGAGATGGCTCCAATAATAGAGTCAGAGTCAGGGGTAGAATGTCCAAATACATAAGTTGACATAGGGGGAATCCTTTATAATGTTTTTTATCATTATATCCATCAGTAACTTTTAAACTCCCGATAGACAAAAATAGTAATAATAACAATCATGAGGACTGCTCCTCCACCGACCAAGTAGACGGCTTGTGAATTTGCATCTTCTCCAAACATGTACCCCAACATGAGCATAGCAAAGTTCCAGAGTGCATTTGAAAAAAATATAAGGGGAATAAACCAGCGTAAATCCATTTTTGCAATACCTGCCGGAAGTGAGATGTATTGTCCCATTCCAAAGCTTAGAGGAGCTAAAACAACAGAGAGTTTTCCGTAGTTATCAAAAAACTTTTTTACTTTGTAAATTCTTTTCTCTGCGACAAAACGTTCAGAGATGTATCCTGCCATAAAGTAATTAATAGTGGCACCAACGGTTGTACCCAATGCTGTAACGAGCAGGGTGGTAGGGATATCAAGTTTTCCTTGAGAGGCTAAAAAACCGGCCGGAAGTAAAATCAGTTGAGTGGGTAGAGGTATAAAGGTTCCCACAATAATCATGTAAAAGAAAAAACCAATATAGCCCATATCAAAAACAGCATTGACAAACAGATCCAGCACTATTATTCCTTATAAATTTTTAAAAAATTAATATTTAAACTTTAAATTTAACAGAGTTGCTGTTTTGAAAGTTTAAAATTATTATTGTT
>JAHJJU010000078.1 GCA_018822805.1 bacterium | reverse complement strand
TCGACTTGCATGTGTTAAGCACGCCGCCAGCGTTCACTCTGAGCCAGGATCAAACTCTCCATTATTAATGAAATGGTTTGAACCATTGTCAAAGAATCACTTAAAAATTTCTAATTAAGCTCTTTGTTGTCGTGTTTTTTTAAAAACATCGAAAAAAACTCAAATAGACGTTGATTTTTTGTTTACTTATATTCGGTTGTTAAAGATCACTTCTTACTTCCTCAAACGCTCTCACTTATACGCTAAGTGGTCTCTGTGTTCTTGGACGCGTATTATAGACAAATCTTAAACCTTTGTCAAGAACTTTTCGTGATTCCTTCTGTTTTCTTCCCTTTTTTTACTTTTACTTACACTATAAGGCTTTTATGTATCTCTTTTATTATCCCTTTTATACTATTCTTCTCTACATTGATTACCACATCTGCTAGTTTTTTATATGCTTTTTCTCGCTCTACATATAACTTCTTCGCTTTCTCTGGTTCTGAAAATAGTGGTCGCTTCTTTAATTTTGACTTTGCATTCTCTGCTGTACTTAAACGCTTATATATCCATTCATAAGATGCATCTAAAAGAACTACTGTTCCTAACTTTTTCAAATTATCAACTTTATAGAAACCACCACCACAGGATATGAGAGAATTATTTACCGATGACTCTATCCAATCTGCACACTCTTGTTCTAAAGAGCGAAAATATTTTTCGCCTTTCTCTTCAAAAATAGTTTTAACTTTCTGGTTTGTTTTTGATTCAATAAGATCATCAGTATCAATATTAAAACATTTATATTTTTCAGCATAAGCTCGTGCTGTTGTACCTTTACCTACACCCATAAAACCGATAAGAATAATATTTTTCTTCATTTTATACCATATTGTAGCGTTCTATAATCTTTTTAAGACGTTTTCTTAATTTTTTTAATGCATCATCTGCATCTTTTCCCTCTGATACCAAAGATTCAAATTCATCAAATTGAATTTTTGCAACCCAACCAATTTTTGTATGTCGTTTAATACCAACAAAACGTACTTCTCCAAAATGCTCTCTTGCCATATCATAAATACGATCAATTCTCTGATCTATTGTTTTTACATTGTCTACCATGTCTTTTCCTTTTAATATTTGAAATAATTATACTAAACTTTTATTACAAACTCTCAATATTACCTACAACTCGACCTACAATTTGAACCTCTTCGGGTAACATTATCTCCGGGGAATAGGCTTTATTATCAGAAATAAGTTCAATCATCCCATCAGCACGTTGTCGTATTCGTTTAATAAAAAGTCCTGCTGTCGTTGAAGCAATGTAGATACCATCTTTATTAATATTGGTTTGACTTCTATCTATAAATACTATAGATTCATCCTGTAAAGTAGGTTCCATTGAGTCACCATCAACATTGATCGCTTCTATATTGGTATTCATCGAAGGAATAATATTATTCATAATCGTTTTATCAATAGATAGAACTTCATAGTTTTCATCAAAAGTAAATGCACCCCCACCTGCACTGGCACGCACATCTGCAAAATAATGAATATGAAAATACTTTTCTGTCTCTTCTGTTAGCATATCTATGGCTTGATCAAAAAAAAGCCAATTAATACTCAATTTTTTAGTTGCACAAAACTCCATTATCTCTTTAAAAGGTATTGAGTTTCTTTTTTTCATGGTTGCAAAGGTAGTTTGAGGTATGGCTAAAGCATCAGCAACATCTTTATCAAAGACTTTTTTACTTTTTGTCTCTTCTAAGATAATATCTTTCAATTTATCAATCACTACTTTTAAATCATACATTTTAATCCTTTTTTGAGTTTATTTTTTTAAATTATATGACATTTTGTCATATTTTTGACTTAAAAAGAAAAATAATATTATAATTTGCAATATATATCTTTGGAGAGTTATTAAATGAATGTGAAATCAAATAGAAAATTATTAAATGAGGCAATTAACAGTGGATGTAAAACCGTTGCAGAGTTGGCACTCTATTTAAAGATACGTACCAACATGCAAACGGTTTATCTATCACTTTAACTAATCGATAAGTAAAATTTTAACCTTATCACCACTACTTTTAGGCGTGTCTTCTTCTGAGCTTACCAACAAAGCAGTTGAACCCAACATATTGGTTAAAATGGCTGAACTACCTGATTTTTTTCCTTGAAAGTTTACAAAATAGTTCCCATTTTCCAAACTGTAATTACAAGCTGTAAATTCAGCTTTTTTTATACGTTTATTAAAAGGCTCACATAAAGTTGCTTCCACAACGCTAAGTGCACACTTTCCTTTTTGCAATTTAGCAATAAGAGGAATCAAATAGAGCAGTGCAGTAACCGTTGAAGAGTAGGCAAATCCCGGTAAAGCTACAATAAATTTATCCTCTTTTTTTGCAATCATAATATGTTGCCCCGGTTTTACACGTACCCCTTTTAAAAGAACGTCACATCCCAATTCAACAATCACATCTTTTACAAAATCAAAATCACCGACACTCACACCACCGGTAGTTACCACAATGTCACTCTGTTTAAGTGCTGCGTCAACACCCTCTAAAATACTCTCTTTATCATCACTGATGCATCCTAATTGTAAAGCTTCACCATCATACTTCTTTACCAAAGCTTCTAAAATGTAGTTATTACTACTGCGAATCTGTGCATCTGAAATTTGAACTTCACCCAATTCAAGCAGTTCAGATCCTGTTGAGAGAATGGCTACTTTTGGTTTTTCATAAACTAAAGGAGAGACCATATTCAAACTTGCCATCACACCGATGTGTGCGAAGTTTATTTTAGTCCCCTCTGCAATCAATTTTTCACCTTGAGCGTAATTTTCACCTATTGCTCTTACCGAAAACCCAAAAGGTACCTCTTCATTAATAATAATTTCATCTCCATCAACCGTCACATTTTCAATAGGAATTAATGTATCCGATCCCTCAGGCATCAATGAACCTGTAAAGGTTTTAATACATTCTCCATCCACAACCACATCATTCAAATCTGCACCGGCCGGATTGATACTTGATATTTTTAGACGACCACGTTGTAAATCTTTATGTTTTACAGCATATCCATCCATCGCCGAGGTAGGAAAAGCAGGTGAATTATGATCGGTAATAATATCTTCTGCCAAAACATACCCTAAAGTATCGGTTAAATATTTTTTACATTTTTTATAATTACCTACCTCTACGTTTTTAATAATCTCCATAGATTCGTCAAAATGCATAAATGCCATTACTGCTCATCCTTTTTTTTCTTCATTAATAATCCACTACCCTCCATAGGCGTACTTCTATCTTCAGCATAAACACGTTTTCCTTCTATAACATCGTATTTCCATATGGGAGCATTGGCTTTAAAATCTTCGACAAACTCATCTATCAACTCCAAGGCTACTCTTCTTTTGGGTGAGAAAACAGCTGAAATATAGGATGAAGTGTGCACCGGTACATCACCAATAGCATGTGCCATTTTCACTATAGCCCCTCTTGATGCAGCCTTCTCTACCCACACATTAAACCAATTTTTCAAAACAGGTTCATAAATATCAAAACTCAAAGCTTCAATACCCCCTTCAGCACGTATGGTTCCCACAAAAGGAATGTATGCCCCATAATTTGACTCAGCTTCTTCATCCAACCATTGATTAAATATGGTCTTCACATCCAATGGTCCATGATATAACTCCATCTTAACCACCACAAACAGGAGGTAAGATAGAGACTTTATCACCCGATTTTAAAACTTTAGTCAAATCATTCGTCATCTCATCATTAACGGCTACTGCACATTTATCTAGCCAGTTCTTAACACTCTCTAGCCCTTGTAAATAGGTCGCAACATCCTCTAAGGTTGTGGCTTCTATTTCAATAGATTTTTCCCCTATAGGTCCTAAAAATTCTACTTTTATCATCGATATACTACTCACTTTATACAAAATTGTTTCGATTATAAAAGTTGTTTGATATAATCACGCTTAATTTACTTTACTAAGAGGATAACTATGATATTTGGCTCTATTAGCTACCTTAATCTTTTACCATTTCAAGTTTTCCTTAAACGTTACTTACGCTACTCCGGAACAAAAATGGCATTTACCTATAAACGAAACGTTCCCAGTCACATTAACAAAGCCTTACGTAAACGACATATCCATGCAGGATTTATTTCCAGTATCGAATCTCCACGATACGCTTGTACAGACTTGGGAATTATTGGAAATCGTGCTGTCTATTCAGTCTTTGTAATAGAAGGTGAAAATAAAACCGATAAAGAATCAGCCACGTCCAATCAATTGGCAAAAGTATTAAATTTAGAAGGTGAAGTCATTATTGGAGATAAAGCGTTGAAGTATTACTTAAATGGTGGGAAAGGAATTGATTTAGCAACAGCATGGTATGAACAAACCCATTTGCCCTTTGTCTTCGGAAGACTCTGTTACAACTGCCATGAAAAACTTATCAACAACATTGCAAAAAAATTTATGCAACGACCCGTTAAAATTCCTCAATACATTTTAAAAAAAGAGGCAAAAAAACGAGACATCACACCTCAACAGCTCTTATGGTATTTAAAGCACATTGAGTATCAAATGGATTATAAGGCTAAAAAATCGTTAAAATTTTTTTTAGCCCAAAAAACCTTAAATTAAAAATCGTAAGTAACACCTGCACTTACAGCATCTAAATCAGGTGCACCTGATTTAACCACCATTTTCTCATAATCTACAAAGACACCTACCCCTTGCTCTTGATCACCTTTACCATCAAAAACTCTTCCATATCTTCCCTCTTTTGGATTATCTTGTGTTAAATCAACCTCTACACCGGCACCCAGAGCAAGACTCTCAGCATTGGTTGTTTGAAGCGTTCCCGTAGTTGTTGTTTTCGCCATACCAACCAATCCATAAACATTTGTTGCATCACCAACAGGAAGCATTGGTTTTACAAAAATACCTGCATGTTTAACTTTTCCACCATTGGCTTTCCAATCGGTTCGCATACCTCTAGCTTCAAGTCCAATATACTGATTAAAATCATAACCTACTCTTGCCATTACACCGGCTGTTTTGTCTTCACCTGATTTTGCACATGTAGAGTCACAATTTGTCTTATACTGTGCTGCTGCAATTCCAAGACCTGCATAAAAGCCATTAGCATAAATATTTTCAACAGCTCTAGGTGCCGGTTCAACCACGGCTTCCTCAACTATAATAGGTGCTTCTTCTACTGTCTCATCTGCTACTACAACATCTTCTGTCTCATATGCTGTTACAGGAACAAAATCTCCACCTGCATAAACCAAGTTGCCTATTGCCATTAATGCAATTAACGATAATTTAATATTTTTCATTTTCTATCCTTTGAAATTATACTCATAATTTATTTTAACATTATTTAACCAAAATATCTATAATTTTGATTATAAACTTTAAATTAGTCAAAAAGCTTCTCTTCGTTACGGAAAAGAAGCATACTTACTAAGAGGGTTAACAACACCATCACTAGAGCAGCTATTTCACCCATAGCTGGGATACTTGTTTCGTAAGGGTCACAGGTACATGTTCCTATAATACTAACCGTAGCTGTGTTACTCAATACTCCAGTACGGTTCCCAACCACGTAGTTAATTGGTGTTGGGGTACCTGTATAACCGGTAGCCGGAGTAAAGGTCACCGAACCATTATCATTTACTCTCCATTGACCACCGTCGACAAGAATGGTATGGGTTAAATTCCCGTCTGGACCAATCAAATAAACCGTAGAACCATTTAAATCACATTGATCATTATTTAAAACATCAATAACAATAGGATTAGATCCATCAGCCTCTCCAATATTATCTTCAGCAATAATGCGAACACACCCTTGTGTTAAAGTAATGGTTGCCCTATTACTCTGTGTTCCTTCGTTGTCATCTACCGTATATTCTATTGGTGTTGGTACCATTGTAAAGCCATTTTCAGCATTGAATTTCACTACGCCTTGAGTATCAACACTCCATACACCCTCACCCGGTACCGTTAATGTTTTACCATCACTACTTACCGTTGTTCCCTCTGGAGCATTATTTGGTACAAATAAGATAATCGACTCTGGATTTAAACTACCATAATCATTACTCAATACAGGTATCAGTGTTGTACCTCCCACATTCATCGTTGTAATGTCATCTCGTGCCAACAACGCGTATCGAATATCAACATTCGCACAGTTAGAACGTTCACCCAAGACCAATCCAATCGTGTATTTAATGTCCGTTGGTTCAGCCAAGAAGCCACTTTCTGGTGTAAAAATAATGCTACCCGTATCGGTAACATTCCAAGTACCCTCACCTCGTACCATCAATGTTTGAGTTCCAGCTCCACCACAACCTATGGTCACCGTTGTTGCATCAGTGTTGTTACTGTCATTCTGGGAAACAGGAACAGTCATATCTCCTGTATGTCCTGCAGATATAATAAGCACGTCATCTACAGCATCTGGGTACGCAATGGTAACGGTTGCTCTATTACTAACATCACCTGACTGCTCTTTTACCGTATATTCAATTGCTGTTGGATTATTTTCAAAACCACCATCCGGTATAAAGGTAATTGATCCATCAGCATTGGTACTCCATGTTCCTTGAGCATTGACACTCAATGTCTCTACTTCATCACCATTACTCGGGTCAATAATTCTAACCGATGCTTTATCCAATGGACTTGATGTATTGGTGTCGTTATCGGTAACATGAATCACAATCGGCTTCGCCACTTCTCCATTCACATGATCATCATTGGCAACCGGTGGATAGTTCACTTCAACTTCAGCACCTTGTTCATTGCCTTCTGTATCTTGTACACTATAAGTAATCGCTGTTGGATCACCTACAAAACCATCTTTAGGGGTAAAGGTAATCGCACCGGTAGTTGGGTCAACACTCCATACACCTTCACCAGGAACGGTTAATGTTTTACCATCATCACTTAAAGTTGCACCATTTGGTGTAGAGGTAATCTTAACGGTACTTGCATCAAAGTTATAGGTTCCTTCTGTATCATTAGCCAAGACATCAATAGTAACATTTTGTCCTGTGATACCTCTTTTAATATCATTATTGGCATCACCTGTACGTACTTTTTTAACACCGGCATCTATATCGGTAATGTTACTCACCCCATTGACCGTAATGGTTGCTGTTCTTCCATTGCTGTTCACATCAGAATCACGCGCTTCATCTGAACCTTGATCGGCTGTTGTAAAAACATAACCATCAGGAATATTACTAAAACCGATGGTATATTTTCCTTTTGGAACATTGGTGAAGTGGTACTCACCACTAGCATTGGTTCGAGTACTGTTGACTTCATTACCACTTGCATTATAAAGTACGACCAATACATCATGAACACCATACTCTTCTACTTCTTGAATACCATTACTGGCACCATCTTTTTCATCATACCATACACGATCACCAAGGGTTGAGCCTTCATGGTGAATTCCCATATCTACAGTTGAATCTATTTGATCAGCTGTTAATGTTATCACATCCGTTTTACCCGTCTCATCAGCATCTGAATCAATCACATCATCATCTTGTGCTTGTGGACTAACCACATAACCTGCAGGTACTGTAAATTGAACATAGTAATTAAAGTTTGGATCAATATGTGCAAATTCATAAAGACCATTGCTATCGGTTGTTGTACTCATAACTTTACTGTCGGTATCGTAGTTGTATAGGGTTACGTTTACATTTGCAACACCACGCTCACCAATGTCTTGAATACCATTTTTATTATAATCTTCCCACACCAAATTTCCAAGTACAGCTTTTCCAGGCATACAAACGGTTTTATAAATACCCATATCCCAAGATAAATCATTTTTACCCGGTGTTAAAAGTGTCACTTCCGTTACCAATTTCTCTTGGGCATTCACAAAGACATCTGAATCGTTTAAATCACTCTCATTGCTGTTCACATCTTGCTGTGTAATCAAATATCCATAAGGAACATCTCTAAACTCAGCACTGTACTCACCGGCCGGAAGGTGGGTGAATAGGTAGTTACCATTCTCATCGGTTAAAACCGATTTGCTAAAGTCACTGGTTGCACTGTAAATGGTAACATTCACATCTCGTACACCCTTTTCACCAATGTTTTGTAATCCATCATGATTGGTATCCAACCATACTCGGTCACCAAAACTTACCATATTTTGGTAAACCCCCATATCAATGCTAGAGTTTTGTGTTCCACTCACTAAAGTAAAGTTATCGGTTCTACCGTTTGCATCAGCATTTGAATCGGTAGCAGTATCAGCTCCTTTATTCGCTTCTGTAATGGTATACGCTGCCGGTGCTGTAAACTCAACATAGTACTCACCCGGAATAACATTATCAAAGAGATAGATCCCTGTTGTTGCTGTTTTAGTTTCAGCCACAGGATCATTCTCTCCAACACGATAAAGTTTCACATCCACATCACCTACACCGTTTTCACCCTGATCTTGAATACCATTTTTATTGGCATCATACCAAACTCTATCACCTATTTTTGCTGCTTCTTGATACAGTCCCATATCCACTGTTCTATTATCAAGACCGGCTACTAAAGTAATCATGTCTGTCTTACCCGTGGTAGGATTGGCATCAGAATCAAGACTGTCATTGGTTCCTTCATTCTGAGGACTCACTTTATAGTTGCTTGGAATACCAAACACAACATAATAATTTCCAGCCACCAAATCTTTAAATTCATAGTAACCTGAAGCACGTGTTTGGGTTTGGGCAACAAACTCTCCACTCTCGGTATAAAGCTTTACAACTACATCAGCGATATTCTTATCTTTTTCTTCAGTATCTTGAATACCATTTCTATTGGCATCGTACCATACTCTATTACCTAACTTCACAACGGTTGGATAGAGTCCCATATCAATGTCTGTTACATCTTGACCCACAGCAACGGTAAAGGTTTCTGTTTTTCCATTGGCATCGGCATCTGAATCTTTTGCATCATCTCCTTGGTCTTTTTGTGTTACCGTATAACCATTTGGTACAGTAAACTCAACATGATAACTACCAGCAAGCACCTCAGTAAAAAGATACTTACCGGATGCATTGGTCGTGGTTGAGCCAACTTCTGTGTTATTTGCATCAAACAATTTAATGATGATTCCACTTAATGGAAGCTCATCATCCCCTTGAATACCATCTTTAGAGCTTGTTTTTTCTAGCCAAACATAATCACCCACACTCCCCATCTCAACGGGAGCAGTTTTACCTATATATGAGCTACTGTCTTCTGATTGTACTTTATTTGATTCCGGATCAACAGCCTCTACCCTTGCCTTGTTTTCATACGCACCTAAAATAGCTGTTCCCACTTTTGTACAGGTGATACTTTTTGTCGGCAAAAGAAGATCCAATGAACCTTCACCGATACAATCGCTTACAGCACCCTCTTTATTGTCCATAATTACAATATTTGAAAGTACAGCATTTCCGGTGTTGCTTACAACATAACTCCACGTAACCGTATCACCAACCACAATGTTCGCTACGTTTCCACCATTGGTTGTTTTAACAATCTTAATGCTCGGTTGTGGAGTATGGTACATTCCTGCATCAACATCAACGTTTTTATCCCCTTCATTTAGGGTAATGAGCTCTGTTTTTCCCGTTACTTTGTCAGCATCTGAATCTAAACTTTCTTCTACAGCACTTGCATTTTGAAGCGTAATGCTCCAACCCTCTTTTGCTACAAACTTCACAGAGTACTCTCCGGCTTCAAGGTTAATAAAACTGTACGAACCATTACTGTCTGTTGTCGTTGTAGCATTCAATTGGGCATTGGCATTGTATAACTCTACGGTTACACCTTCTACACCCGGTTCACCACTGTTTTGTTGACCATTTTTATCAGCATCAAACCAAACAAAATTCCCCAACTCTGCTTTTAATGCATCCGGATAAACCACCGTAATGGTTGCTTCATTAGAGACTTTTCCTGTTAGATCACTCACGGTGTATTTAATTGGTGCCGGACTGCCCGTACACTCAGCACTTGGGGTATAGGTAACATTACCGTCTGTATCTACACGCCATCTTCCTTCACCGTTAATCACCAAGGTATCAATATCTCCATCGTTATCGCTGTCCGTACCCATGGCATCCGTCGGCACGATGAAATTTACGCTACTACCATTTAAATCATCTTCAGGATCACTGTCATTCTCTAAAACATTAAGTCCAACAGCTTTACAACGCTCACCTGTTTTGGTATCGTCTTTAGCTACGGGTACTGTTTGTGGATAGTCCACATATTCAAAAGCTTCATTTGAAAGATTTCCATTTAAATCTTCAACCGTATACCCTACTGCTGTAGGATCAGCAGTAAATCCAACTTTTGGCGTAAAGGTAATGGCTCCCGTACTAGGGTTAACACTCCAGGTTCCTTCATTGGGAACCACTGAAGTCTTAGCACTGTTGGCTGTAAATATTACCGTTGTTGGATTAAGATTGCTATCTACACCACTGTCATTGGCTAAGGTATCCAAAGTTACGGCTTTTCCACTCTCTCCTGATTTCGTGTCGTCTACAGCAACAGGAGGAACAACCACAGGCTCCTCCCCACCGATATAGTGCGTAGGGTCGGTATCGTCAACGCTGTATGTTCCATAGTAAGCTACCACTTTACCGATATTTTCATACTGACCGGTAACGGCTTTGGCTGTTTTTGTACAGGTTTTACTTGCTCCTACAGCCAAAGTTGCTACCGTACAAATAGTACCTACTTTGCTATCGGTTACTTCTACATCTGTTAAGGCTACATTACCCGTATTTTTAACCACATAAGTCCAAATCACATCACCATCGTAAGCAATAATCGGTCCTGTTGGCGTATCGGCATCAACACCATTGGTTGCTGTCTCGATATCTACTTTTATAACAGGAGCTGCACCACCAAGATAGTGACTGCTATCGGTCGCTTCAACACTTTGTGTAGCATATTTTCCTCTTACTTTACCAACATTGGCATATTGACCTTCCACAGCTTTTCCACGCTTAGTACAGGTTTTACTCTCCCCTACTTCTAACGTTGCAGCACTACAAATGGTTCCTATTTTATCATCACTCACCACGATGTCACTTAATTCAACATTACCAACATTTTTAACAACATATGTCCATGTAACATCAGCACCAAATGCAATGCTAGGTCCCGTTCCGATATCGGCATCTTCACCATTGGTCGATTTTTCTATCTCCAACTTAGGATTCGGAGTCACATAAATTCCCATGTCCCAACATAAATCATCTTTCCCGGAAACCAAACCAATCTTTTCAGTTTTTCCTCCGTCATGTACATCGGAGTCTTTACAATCATCTGCACCTTGACTGTGTCCACTCAATGTATACCCACTTGGAAGTGAGAAATCAAGATAGTACTCTCCGGCAAGAAGTTGATTAAATTCATAATAACCGGCACTGTTCGTTTTAGTCGTTGTGAGTAGCTTGTTACTACCATCTAAAAGTTTAACCGTGATATCTTGAACACCCAAAAGATGTACTTCATCCTGAATACCATTATGATTGCTGTCCAACCATACAGTATCACCTATTTTAATATAGGTATCATCATTGATAATGCTTCCTACACCTTCACCTTTTTTTACTACGGCTTTGGTCACATCTTGCAATTTTACAATAAAAGTTTCATCACTCTCAACATTTACATCGCCTTTAATCTCAACAGGAATCGTTGTTTCAGTGCTTCCTTTAGGAATGGTCAGCGTGGCTGTTTTATCAATAAAATCTTCACCTTTAGTAGCAGTTTGCCCCTCTAACACATAAGTAAAAGTCACATCTTCAACAGCCGGTTTAGATAAACTAACCGTGAAAACAAACTCTTTTGTTCCACTGTCCCCTTCTAAATGTGTTTGGTCGTTAATATCTCCGATGGTAATGGTAGGATAATCAATAATCATCTGAGTACCATCACAAGCAATCGATTCCCAATCTCCTGTTGTATTTTCAAAACTGGCAGCAGGTATTAACTCACCTGTTTGTAAATCTACTTTATAGATTTTTCGACCATTATATTGAGTTTCATCTTCAAGATAAAGATTCCCATCAGCAGCATATGCCAGTCCTTCAGCATCTACAATCTGCTTTGTTTGAACAATAAAGGTTGTTTGACCGGTCAAAAGATCAATCTTATAAATTTTTGGTTTTATTTTATCGTAGTTATAGTCATCAACGGCATAGGCATTCCCCGTAGTCGGGTCTATGGCTAAGCTTGACAAATTTTTACTGTCTCCGAAAATATTTTTAGGATACCCACTAACAGCAGACCAACTATCGGCATAAAAAGCATAAAGCTTCGAACCCGTCTCTCCGGAAATGACATAGAGTATCTCTTTATCGGTAACAGGGTTATGATAAAACTCAGCAGCATCTGTTGAACCGGAGATTAAATCATTAACCACTTCAGTCGTTGCTCCACTCTCTAAATCAATCGAATATAAATCACTCGGTCCCGTATCATCTCCAACAACTTGAAAAGCATACAAGGTCTTGTTGCTTGCTCTATAGGCTGACCCTTCACCTTTAAATTTTTTAGAAATACTAATGGTACGAGGCGTCGGTAGAGGATTAGCATTAGGCTTCATATATAACTCATATACCTTACTTTCATTATCCGTCATGGCATAACATTTACCTGAATCTTTTGGTTCAGGATTAGGATCTGCAATCTCAACAGCCTTATAACAAAGACCTTTGAAATCAATCGAGTTTGGACTTGATTTGTCACCGGTGCCGTATTCGCTATCGCCATAGTGAACCAATTTCACCCCTTTTGCTCCATCAGGAAGGGTAACTGTTCCTAGATTTGTCAAGGTATCGGCATAAACTACACCATCTTTTAAATCATCCGTATATTTTGTTTGGGTAATGGCATTACCATTTGAATCCGTAAAAACTACTTTAACACTCTCATGATACTGACCTTTGGTATTCTCTCGATTCATATATTCATCTGATGTTAAAGCATCTCCAAAAACTATATTAACAGGTTTATCAATATCGCTAAACTTGCTTGTAATATCCATCAAGGTTGTACCACCAACATACATTTTTGAAGAACTTGAAGTTATTTTTGTATACTCTGCCGGACAGCTTAAAGTTTGAGGTAGCACATTTTGTTGACAAGTTAAAGAGATATCATCAACTTTTCCATAGCCTACTGTATCATTACCCGTTCCATCTAAACGAATACGCACGGTTGAAAACGAAGAAGATACAGTCGGACCGGTTAATGTTTTAAAATCAGAAAGCGTTCCTTCTCCATTTGGATTATAAGAAAATACATTCGTAAAGTTATTTGATTGACTCTTTCCGGCATACTCTATAGTGATTTTTCCTGTAGCATTAGGATGATGTGCTTCTCTGTAGTTTACATTACATTGACTATAACCACTACCGATATTAATATCCTGATAGGTTGAACCATTCATAAGTATCATGAATCTGTTACCATTTTCAATGGACTTTCCATCTCCGTCACTCCCATCTTTCCAAAAAGATACACCACTTCCAGACCATTGTGATGGGGTAAAATATCGCCCTTGGGTTTCTGAAAAATTTCCATTTTGAACATTAGCATTTAGTGTAATGTTCCATAAAAATAAAAATAAAAATAATTTTTTCATACTCATTCTCTCTCCTTACCTCATATAAACATATTTAATATAATTA
>JAHJJU010000077.1 GCA_018822805.1 bacterium | reverse complement strand
AATATCTCTGTAGATATTTATATTTCTATTTATAACTATAAAAATATAACTACAACTAGGAGCCAAGAATTACCAAGAATGTCCTAAAAAAGTTAGATAAAATAATTAAGTTAAATTTAATTTTTATAAATATATAATCCGCCTAAGCTTTTCAAAAATATCAGGAAGCCTATGCGAGACCGCCTGATATTTTTGAAGTGCTTTTAATTGGTCTCGCAGCCTCACTTACTAGCACTATCTTTAATACAAGGTAGTTTAAAATCAATGGAAAATAAAATAGATAAACAAAGTATGTTATTAACTCAAAGCATTTGCGATGATTTTTTATTCACATTTGAAATGCAATCAAACAAAGAAATAAAAGACATAGAAAAACTTTTTTTACTTATATGTGATTATGTAGCTAATAGAAATAAAATGTTTTATGATGAATTAAGTGGAGAGCTTCAAGCTTTTTTTACTTTAAAGGTAAAAAAACAAATAGATAAAAATAATTCTACATATTTTGAAAAAGCAAAAAAAAGAATGATAGTTGCTGATTTAAAAAGAAAAGAATCAGATAAAGAAAAAGGCATAACAAATAATTATGTTTTAAATTTTGATAATATAAAACCTATTACAAAATTGACTTTATATTTTGATGATATAAGACCTATAAACAATGTAGTTCATAAAAATATTATAGTTAATGAGGATTTTTTAAATAATAATCCTCTATTAATTTTAATGCAGTCTGTATTTGATTATGTTTTGCACGGTGATATAAACTTAGGTTCATCTTTTCATTCTAGTTTTGCAGGTTTTGCTTTTAAGAATATTAAAAAACAAATAGATAAGCATGAACTTTTATATACTACAAAGGTAGAAAATATAAACAAAAAAACAAAAAAAGAAAAGGATTAAAAAGATGAAAATACAATCCAAGAAACTAAGCGAAGTTGATGAAGTTATACAAGAGTTTATACTAGAAAAAACTTTACCGATGCCTAAGAATACAATCACTATGATAAGTGCAAAAGGTGGTGTAGGTAAAACAAATCTAGCTTTGTATATCGCTGCTGAATTTATAACTCATCACACTGGCAATGTAGGAATGTGGCTAACAGAAGATGAAGAGGGAAATATTAAACATAGGATTAACACTTTAAAGAGTAATTTTATAATCAAAGATTTTGATGAGTATCGTGCCGAAATAATCGTAAATAATCCAGAACACTTTGCAAAAATCATAGGTAGAGAATTTTTGCAAGATGAAGAAATTATCAATGATATGAAATTATTTTGTATAGAAAATGATATTAGACTTTTAGTATTAGATCCTCTTCTTGCTTTTTTTGGTGGTAACGAAAATGATAATGGTCAAGCTCGTACATTTATGCAACCATTTATAAATTGGTGTAAAGAGATAGATATAAATATTATATTTATACATCATGCCTCAAAGGGTGAAATAACAAATACAAGGGGAGCTGGTGCTTTTAATGATGCTGTAAGATGTGCATACACCGTTTCTTTTCCTCATAGAATTACAGAAAAAGGACAAATAGAAGAGGATAGACACGAAATTGCAAAAGGAATGCGAAGTATTCACTGCTCGAAAGATAATCGAGGTGCTATTGCTAAAATTATGAAAAATATAGGTAGTAATCCTTTTAATTTGCAATTAGTTCCATCTATTGATGAGGCACTGTTAGAAGCGACAAACAATATAGATGTACAATCTTTTGTAAGTAATTCTATCAGAAGAGTTATCACAGTTGAAGAGACCACTTTCAACGATTCAATTAATATGGCGGTATTATAATGAAATTAAATTTTTCTTACTCAAAAGACATTGCCAGAGGTTTTAGTAAATACGAAGGAACTTTAGAAGATTTTGCAGAGGTTATAAAATCTAATATAAACTATTCAGCTTTTATTTTTGATAACGAACATAGAAAAGAGATAAACTCTAAACTAGAATTATGTAATATGATAATACTAGATTTTGATGACGGTATGTCACTCGATGAAGCTAAGTATATTTTTAAACAATATACAAATATCATAGCTACTACTAAGAGCCATCAAAAAGAGAAAAACGGAATTGTATGTGATAGATTTAGAGTAGTATTTCCATTAATCAAGCCACTGGTAAATGTAACTATTGATGAATATAAGATGATGATAAAAATGCTAATTAATAGGCATGGAGCTGACAGATATTGTTCAGATATTTCAAGATTTTTCTATGGTTTTGAGAAATCAGAAGTAGAAATAAATTACTCTAAAAACTTTTTTGATGCTGATATATTATTGCGCCAAGCAAAAATGTATCATAAGCTAAAAAAAGATATTGAAACAAAAGAAAATGAAGCTAAAAATAAAAGTAATAATGTAAACTTTACAGCTCAAAAGACTCAATATAAATCAGATAAAACAAAGCTAGAATGGCTTAGAGAAATTTTATGCACTGATAAGTTTAAGGAATATATGAAGTTTGAGAAATTTGGGGAAGGTGGTCGTAACTTGTATCTTTATTCTGCTGCTAAACATTTACAAGAAGAAGGATTAAATAATGATGAAGTCTCAGGCTGCGTTATGTGGCTTAACCGGCAAGGCAATTGGATAAGTGAAAATGAGATTGAGCGGACAATATTTAAAAGTTTAGGATTAACTTAATGGAATTTGATGTAGAAGATATTTTTAGTATAGCTTATGACTTTATGAAAAAAACAATGATCATAGAGTTTAAGTCTAAAAAAAAAGATATGAAAATAAAAACAAATTATGATAATTTTTTAGAGTTCCAAAGCGAATGGAATAAAGAAGTGGTTAAAAAGTATAAACTAATTTTACTTTAAGTAAATTAATAATATACTACACATTGAAAGAAACAAAATATAAGGAGACAATCAAATGATGATTAATGTTAAAGATGCCCTTGGCGAAGAGATAGACGAACTCGCTAAAGATTTAAACATGAAACGAACTGAACTTATTAATTTTTTAATTAAGTTCTATAAAGAAAATAAAAATGCTAAGTGATATTTTAACATCACCTAAAAAAGATAGACCGTTAATTTTAACTATTGTAGGCGAGGGAGGAGTTGGTAAAACTACACTTGCTGGTACATTTCCAAACCCTATTATTTTAAGAACTGAAGACGGAACTATGTCTTTAAGTGAAGATAGTGGAGTTTCACTTTTACCACTTGCAAAGACTTCTAAAGAGTGCTTTGAGTACATTGAAATGTTAGCTAAAGAAGAACATAATTTTAAAACTTTGATAGTAGATAGTGTTACTCAACTTAATACTATTTTTGAATCTGAAATTGTTGCAAGTGACACAAAAGCAAAATCTTTAAATAGTGCATTAGGTGGATACGGGGCTGCGTTTAGCGCAATATCGGAAAAACATAGAGTATTTAGAGAGTGGTGCGGTTATCTTAGTGAAGATAAAGGCATGAATATAGTTTTTATAGCTCATACAGACACAGAGACTATAGAATTACCAGACACCGACTCATATACTCGTTACACGATTAGAATGCACAAAAAGAGCGTACAGCACTATTCAGACAATGTTGATGTAGTTGCATATTTGAAGCTTAAAACTTTTACAAGTGGAAGCTCTGAAAGTAAAACAAAAAAAGCTATTAGTAACGGTACTAGGGTTATGACTTGTTATCCGACTGCTAGTCATATATCCAAAAATCGTTTAGGAATATCGGAAGATATTACAATTGCGAATGGTGAAAACCCATTCTTACAATATTTATAAAATAAAAGGAAAATAAAATGGCAAGTTTAAATTTTGATATATCGAAAATAGAGATTGAAGAGAATAGTTTTGAGTTATTACCAGATGGTAATTATGTAGCAGTTATTTCAAGTGAAGAAATGAAACAAACAAAAGCAGGAACTGGACATTATTTATCTCTTAAATTAGAGATTATTGAGGGAAAATCAAAAGGGAGAGTTTTGTTTGATATTATTAATATTGACAATCCAAATGCTCAAGCTGTTTCAATAGCTCAACAAACTTTAGGGAAAATATGTATCGCAATAGGTAAGCAAACATTAGAAGATAGTAGCGAAATGCTAAACATTCCTCTAATTATTAAAGTTGGCACTTCACCTGCTCAAAATGGGTATGATGCAAGTAATAGAGTGAAAACGTATTTACCAATTTCAAGCGGTGTTAGTGCTACTACTCCTGCATCAAATACAGCTCCAACACAACAAGCTGCTACTAAAAAACCTTGGGAAAAATAATATGACCACTTTCAATATATTACAAGAGATAAGAGCTTTACACGCTCTTATGCTTGAACATGATGAAGAAACTGGAGAGTGTTTATATACCGATGAAGATTTGAAAGATTTTGTGAAAGAGATTAAACAAAATAAAGCAACTAAGCTTAATAATATGCAAGATTTAAAGCTTGAAATGAATGCAAGTGCTGAAGCTTTGAAAGTAAAGATTGATAAATTACAAGCTCGCAAAAAGTCAATAGACAATGATATTTTAAGAGTCACAGAACTTCAGAAAATGTTACTAGACGGTGATAAATTAAAAACAGATGAGTATAATTTTTACTGGACAAATACTAAAAGTGTAGATATTTCTAATAATGTAAACATAGAAGATTTGGACGAAGATTATATTAGAGTTAAAAAAGAGTTTGATAAAACTGCAATTAAAAAAGCATTAGAAAATGGTTTATTATTTGATGGGATTTCAATGCTAACTAATAAGAATTTAGTTATAAAATAATGCTAGAACTTCGGGATTATCAAAAAGAAGCTATTTCAAAAACTTATGAGTTTTGGAGTAGTGGGAAAGGAAAAAATCCTCTTATAGTTGCACCAACTGGTTCGGGCAAGAGCCTAATAATAGCTCAAATTTGTATAGATGTATGTAAAGATGATGATTATTCAAGAGTGCTTATATTGACTCATACAAAAGAGCTATTGAAGCAGAATGCAGATGAGTTAATAAGTCTTTGGAGAGAAGCTACAGTTGGATTTTATAGTGCAGGATTAAATAAAAAAGATTTAAAATCTCGTATTATATTTGCAGGTGTTCAAAGCTTTATTAATGGAGTTGACGATAGTGAACCTTTTGATTTGATAATCATAGATGAAGCACACATGATTAACAACAAAGCAGAAACTAGATATAAAAAAGTATTTGATAATTTATTATCAAAGAATGATAAAACAAAGATTTTAGGATTGACTGCCACTCCATACAGAATGGCAGGCGGTTTAATTTATGGAAAAAATAAAATGTTTTGTGATGTTGCTTATGATATAAAAATTGAAAAACTTATTGATGAAGGATATCTAGTTAAGCCTATATCAAAAGGTGCATTAAATAAGATAGATTTATCTAATGTAAAGATAAAATCAAACGGTGAGTTTGATGATATAGGTTTAGCTTTAGCAGTTGATAGTGAAGAGCTTAATCAAGCTGTCGTTAATGAAACTATTGAACTGGGAGTGAACCGAAAAGCATGGTTAGTATTCGCTACTAATGTAGACCATGGAAATAAACTTAAAGATTTGTTTATAGAAAATGGAATTGTTACTGAATTAATAACAGGAGAAACTAAGCCAAAAATTAGAGATATTTTAATTAATGGTTTTAAAGATGGAAAAATAAAGTGTTTAATAAACGTAGGCGTTTTAACAACGGGCTTCAACGCCCCTATATGTGATTTGGTAGTAATGGCTAGGGCTACTCAAAGCACATCACTTTTCGTGCAAATCATAGGCCGTGGACTTCGTACTTATCCAGAAAAAGAAGATTGTTTATTTTTAGATTTTGGTGATAATGTTTTAAGGCATGGAACGCTTGATAATATAATTCCAGTAAGTGTTGGAAATGGAAAAAAGAAAAATCAAGAAGAAATAATAAAAGCAAAAGAATGTAAGGAATGTGGGTATATAAATCATATTCAAAGTAGAGAATGTGTTGAGTGTGGTTTTATATTTAAAGCTCAAGAAGTGCAACACTCAGATAAAGTTTATGACGGAGCTATGTTATCAAAAGACATTTTGCCACAAAGATATAAAATAGATAATGTATCATATAGTGATTATTTTTCTAAGAGTGGAAATAAATGCTTAAAAATAACATATAGAAGCGGCTTAAAGTTCTTTAGTGAGTTTATAGTGATAGATAGTTACTTTGGTAAAAAAGAGCTTATAAGTATAGGCTGTGATAATATGACAATAGAAGAAATTTTAAATAATCAAGATAGTATTAAAAAACCTAAGTTTATAATAGCAAAAAAGGAAGGGAAATACATGAAAGTAATCGATAAAGAATATATAGACTTTAATTTTCACTGTTGCTACAACTGTGTTAAAAAAACTATATATACAGAAACAAAAGGATACAAAAAAGAAATAACTGAATATTGCGAAGTTTTCGGAACCGTATTAGATGAAAGTTTTATGTATGAGGAAAATCCATGTACTGAGTTTGATAATGTCCCATTCTGAAACTAAAAAAGTAATAAGCGAGCATTCCGAGCAGGTCGCTTTTGTTGCATGGTTTAAAAGAAATTTTAGCGATCTGATTATTTTTGCAATTCCGAATGGTGGAAGCCGTGGAATGATTGAGGGCAAGAACTTAAAATATGAAGGAGTACTTGCAGGTGTTCCAGATTTACAGATACTTTTGCCGAATGGTATATCTTTATTTATAGAGATGAAAAATGCCAAAGGTAAGTTATCAAAAGGACAAAAAGAACTACATGATAAATTTGAATATTTGCAATTTACTTGTATCACCGCTTATAGTGCAAAAGAGGCAAGTGAGAAATTTATACAATTTATAGACAAATATTTATAGATTAAGTTAATTGTAAGTTTACTTTTTATATACTTACAACATATAAGAGGTTAGCGCCTCTTAAGTTCAATAACTTACCAATACAAAGCCTGAAAAAAGAAGACCGTTTCTCTGCGGTGGCTAGGAATGAGTGAAAATAACTTTTGATAAAGTAGTGCTATTTATAGGAGAGGCTAAGGAAATTTGTACACAACTGTCGTGGATGAGGATGTTAGCTGTTGAACATCTGCCACTACTTCACAAAGAGTTAATGTTTCTAAGAGCATATATGAGGATTTATAAATATCACCGAATAGAGTTAAAAGGCAGTATATAGTAAGACCAGACTCGCCTTGTATATATGCTCTTAGAAGTGTTAAAACTTCACATTTATAAAGTTGACAGCGGGAAAGACTGCGACTAGCTCTCGTCTTAAATTGAGCGCCACACGAGTTTTTGCATAGCATTCAACAAAGTCGGCTTACAAAAGTAGCACATCTATTCACTATTTATTTGTTACAGTTGCCGACTATTAGAATTTATAGAGCTTCAACAGTGAGGCTCTAGTAAGTTTTAAACTTAAAAGGAGAAAAGATGAAAAATAAAGTAAAACAAGCACTAAAAGAAAATCCACTGATGACAGTTGGAGAATTTGCAAGGTGGCTCAAATGTCATTAAGAGAAATAAAAATGAGACAGTTGCGACTAGAAGTCGAGATTGCGGAAATATTCGTAGCTCTTAAAATGATTGAACTTGAGGAGTTGAGATGAATACATCATCCGAAATAAACAACTTCGTCATTGGAGTAGCAATAGGTTTAATTTTAGGTATGAGTATGTACTTATACCTTGATTACAGAGTGACTAAAATCGAGGTTATGGTTAAGGAGATAAAGTGACAGATAAACAATCAGACAGAGATATTCAAGTATTTTTAGTCATAGGGGCTATGCTGATTATATTTTGTGTAGTTATTTACACTATTTTAGGAGCGGTATTATGATTAAATTAAAAATACTTAAGCACAAAATAAAAAAGTGGTTAGTATTTAATAATATAGATTTGATAGGCAGTTTGCTGTTAATGCTTACTCTTATATCTACTGCGACATATTCTATAATAGTAGAATTAAGATGAAAAAATTAACCCATGGAGAAGCATATTTTTTAAGACGTGAAAGCCTTGATTTTTCTCAAAGTTTAGACAAGATTTATTCTTACTTGGAGAAAATACCACCAAAGATGACAAGACATAAAGCACTTGAATACTACGGTGCAAAGTTTAAAAAATACTTTGGTATTGAAGAGGTTCAATTAAGAGATTTTGACAGCCTAGAGAGTTATTACGGCTACTATGAAGCTAAAAGAATGTTAAAGGCTATGAAATGTCAGAATCAAGTAAGATAAAAGTAATTCTTAATGCAGCTTATATTTTATACTTAGCGAATGGCTTATTAGATAATAGAGAAAAAACAAAGTCAAGCACTATCCGAATAATAAATATGCTATTTAAAGAGACTTCTAAAAAAGAGTATCTCGAATATGTGCAACTATCAAATGAATCGTGGTCGAACGTCGTGCAAAAATTCAAAGATGATAATATGAGAATAGCAATATTTCAAGCTGTAGAAACATTATGGTTTAATAACTTAGATTTGATGGTAGAAGTATTCGGACAGCATAGCACGGATATAATGCTTAGATTTGTAAATAAACAGTCAAAAGATGGAACTACGAGCGACATTATAAAAGAGACAAATACAGTAGTGGACTGCCTTACTGAAGAGGCTAACAAAGTAATTTTTAATTACACAAAAGGAAAAAAATAAATGGAAAAATCACTTAAAATAGCTTATGCATTCAACTTAATACTAATATCGCTATTATGGATATGCTCACACTATAAGGACACAACAACAGCAAACATAATTCTAGCTACTTATTCAATATTGTTTATGCTAGCTACAGTTTTTAAAATAAATTCAGACATTCCTGTTAGCCGCCCAAATATGCTAATTAGATTTATATTTCTATCTTTATTATTTTGTATAGTTGTAGCGTATGAATATACATGGTTTGCTTATGCAATAACTTTTATAACTTTTTTATCAAAAGTTTTAGAAATAAATGTGAATGTGAATAAAAATGAAAATTGAAGAGATGGAAATTAACGAACTAATATCATTTAGAGAAAATGTGTCAATGAGTTTACTTGAAAATAAAGATAAGTTCCCAATTTATGACCGTATCGAAAAAAGAGCCGAGCAGATTAAAAATAGAAACATTTTAGCTGCTGAATGTGAGTATAAACTTGACGAAGTTATGGGGAATTAATAATGAATTTTATTGACGAAATTATCAGATTTAATACTGATAGAAATTTGAGCTATGACTTCAATGTAGAGATTGATATGTTAGAAGAAGAGTTTATAGAATTTAGAGACTCAGAAGACGAGCCACACGAAGCCATAGACGCTCTTTGTGACTTAATAGTACTTTGTGTAGGTGCGATACATTTGAAAGGCTATGATGTATCTAAATGTATGCTAGAAGCTACAAAAGAAATAAATAGCCGTGACGGTGCAATAAACTCAAATGGTAAGTTTGAGAAATTCAAAACTCATGAAGCGATTGCGAAATGGTACAAAGCTGATTATACAAAGTGTAAGTATGAAAATGAATATAAATCACTTCCATATATAAGTGGGTTTGAGCCAGAGTATTAGTATGAAACTAATTAAAATAACACTTGACGGAGATTGGTATATCGCATATTATTTCGGTATGCCAATAGCTAAACAGAAGACACTTAAAAAGTGTTTGAATAAATTAAAAGAACATCTGAAGGAAATAAAATGAAACACGAAAAATCATGGAAGCAAAGAATGCACGAACAAAAACAAGAGCTTGAGAAAAAAGAAGCCATGGAACGAAGAGATAGACAATTTGTAAAGGTTGAGAAATGACACGAGAAGAAAAACTACAAGACATGATGGAAACTACAAGGATGGCTAGTAAACAAGAGATGAGCATTAGCTTTGATAGGCTCGAGTTTGCTATGAGTGAAATACTCAATGACTTTGAAAAAGAGATTAAACAGCTCGAAAAAGATAGAGACTATTGGAAATTGTCATTTCATAAACAAGTTGAGGCTACAAGATGAGACTAGCACAAAGCGAAAATAAACATCTTTGGTATGTTTACGATATTGATGATAAGATAGTTTTTGTGAGTATGTTTAAAAATACTTGCGTTGATTATCTTACAACTAAAAAACAATTTTAAGACTTAGCCATTCTTTCGGCTAGTCTTTTAGCTCTGTTTGGAGTTTGCTTTTCCCAAAGACTAGAAAGCATTTGTCTTGATGCCTCGTTATAGTTTTTAACTTGAAGAGCATTCCACATCTTCTTAAAATTTAAAACTCCATTAATGCCCATTTGATAAGTCATATTAAATATTATCTCTTGTACATTTTTCGGTAGTTCTAAAATTAGAGGCTGTTTTTCTGCCAACTCTGCTTTCATAGCTGATAAGCGACTAATTAAGATAAGTTCTGCCTCGGCTTTGCTTAATGGCAGGCGTGTTCCATACCCTATCGTGTCGAAGCCCTCAGAGCATTTATAAACCACGGGAGAAAACCCTTCTTCTAGCTTTATATCTTCAATTAAACTCATTTGCACCCATCCACATTTTTATGTAACGCTGAAATATACTTTAGCACTTCAATATATTTTTCACTCTCATTTAAACTTTCGCTAATCTCACCGTCTGGTAGCTCAACAACACACTTGACAGGTATTTTAACCTCGTAAGGTACTTTCACATATTCCACTTTAGGCTCACAAAAACACCCGCTAAAGAGTATTAAGGTTGATAGCAGTAGTAGAATTGATAAGATTTTTAACTTCATCACACGCCCCCGTTAAGTTATTTTCCTTCACTATATCTCGGTAAATTACTTCATATTTTATTTTTGCTGGCAATAACTTCCATCTGTCAAGTTTT
>JAHJJU010000076.1 GCA_018822805.1 bacterium | reverse complement strand
GCATTTATACCGTTGTGTTCCACAACGATTATGCCCATTTTTTACGCTATTAATACTTCCACACTTTTTACAACTTGGTCTATGTCTCATATTATAATTATACTCTGATACTTTTATCAACTACTTTTAGATGCACGACCCCTAAAAGAATATTAAGAGGCAGTAGAAAATTTGGTATCTTTGCTACTTGCTCTTTTGCTTTTGGTAACTCTCCATTATTAAAAAGTTTTTGTGCCTTTGATCGTTTGCTGTACATGTAAATGAAATTTAGGGTCATAACTGTCCAAATTCCTTCTTTGATAAGTATGGTATTGTATAAATCTGTTCCTTTAAATTGTAAACCTATTGCCATGATAATGGCAGTAATAAGTAGAAGCAAAATAAAAGGGATTACAAGATTAAAAAGTCTACCCATAATCTGTAAGGTTTTATCCAATTTAATTTTAGGCTCATCAATACTTTGCATGGTAGGATGAACAGCTACACGAATGGCGATCATTCCTCCTACCCAAATGATGGCTGAGAGTACATGTAAAAAAACAATAAATTGAGCATTGTTTGTAAAAAGTTCTTGCATGGTTATCCTTTTAACTCAGGTTTTTAGTTTAAATTTAAATATTGAAAAGTATTTATAACAAAATAAACTAAAAAATAAATGCTTTTTTCATATGTTTTTCTATTTCATTAAATGTAAACTGATGATTTGTAAAATATTCAAAAGCAATAATACCTTGATAGAGAAGCATATCACTTCCATCTTTCGTCGGTTTGTTGTGCTCTTTAGCAAACTTTAAAAATGGGGTTTCTTTTCCATAAATCACATCAATACAAGCAATGGCGTTGGAAATAACTTTGTCAAGTATGCTTTGAGGGCAGGGTAGACTTTCATCTTCAAGTCCTGCTGAAGTCATATTGACAATTAAATCATAAGGTACTGTCTCTTCAAACGTTTCAAAAGTATAGGTCTTAAACCCTTCCATTTCATACCGTTCTAAACGTCCGGAACTTCGGTTGAGTAGGCTAACTTCATATCCGGCATCGCGTAAAATAACCGAGGTAGATTGAGCCGTGCCTCCAGCACCTAAAAAGAGTACCCGTTTGGCATTCTTAAACTCTTTTATGGCTTTTAAAAAACCAGGAGCATCGGTATTGTAGCCATAAAGTTTGCCCTCTTTTTTTACAATGGTATTGACAGCACCTACTTTTTGTGCAAACTCATCCAGTTCATCACAGGCTTTAAATGCTTCTTCTTTATGGGGAACGGTGATGTTTGCTCCTGTGATATCTAAGTCAAAAAATTTGTTGCGTAGTTGTGTCCCATCTTTTAATTTATAACGGGTATAACATCCATTATAGTTGAGACCTTTAAATGAGAGGTTATGCATGAGTGGTGATTTTGAGTGGCTGACAGGGTTTCCAAAAATGGTAAAGAGTTGCATGGGGCGTACCTACAGTTTTTCCATATCTTTAATGGTAGCCAATAAAGCACCCAGTTTATTTTTAACTTCTAAGTACTCAAGTTCCGGTATAGAGTCAGCAACGACACCGGCACCGGCTTGTAGGGTAATGGAGTCAGGTTTAATAAGGGCTGTACGGATGGCAATGGAGCTGTCCATTTCACCATTAAAGGCAAAATAACCAACAGAACCGGAGTAGAATCCTCGTTTTAAACCTTCGTACTGGGCAATGAGTTCCATGGCACGAATTTTAGGAGCACCGGTCATGGTACCTGCTGTAAAAGTGGCACGGAAGAGGTCAAACATATCTTTATTTTCATCTATGGTGGCTTCAACATCAGAGACCATGTGCATGACATGAGAGTAACGTTCAACACGCATCATGTCGGTAACTTTTACGGTTCCTGTTTTAGCTACTCTTCCAACATCATTTCGTCCTAAGTCAATGAGCATAAGATGTTCTGCACACTCTTTAGGATCATTGAGCATTTCAAGTTCAAGCTCTTTATCTCGAGCATAATTTTTCCCACGTTTTCTAGTTCCTGCAATAGGTCGAAGAAGAATTTCATTATCACTAAGTCGAACCATAACTTCCGGAGAAGAACCACAAATTGAAAAATCTTCATAGTCAAGTAAAAAAAGATAAGGAGAAGGGTTCTTTGAGCGTAAAAGTCGATAGAAACTTAAAGGGTCAATCTCTCCTTGTTGTGTGTAGCGATTTGCCAATAAAATTTGGAAAACATCACCTGATCGGATCATCTCTTTCGATTCAAGAACCAAGGCTTTAAATGCTTCCTCTTCTATTGAGAATTCACCTTCTCCATGTAGCGTGGCTGCTTTTAAGACTTTTGGAGTTAGAGGTTCTTGAAGTATTGCTTCTACTTCTTTAACTTTATTACTGTATGCTTCATCATTTTGAATAATGGTCAACATAGAATTTTTATGTGAGTATGCCAAGATAATGGAAGGTCTTACTAAATCTAAATCAGGTGTTTGTAGAGGATCCCGTAGGTGATCCATACTCTGTTTAAGTGTGGGTTCAAAAACTTTAACCATATCGTAACCTATAAAACCTATAAAACCATCAACAAATGCAAAACCTGCCTCATTGGCTATTTTTTTATAATGCTCTTGATCTAAATTTTTATAATAGTCTTGTAAAAAGTTAAAAGGGTCTGTGTCAAGATTTTGAAGTAGACCCTTTGTGTTGGTGTAGAGTGTTTGATTGTTTTTATAGACAATACGCTCTTGTGCTCCAATGGTAATAAAGCTGAAATTTCCCTCGCTTGTATTAACAACGCTTTCAAAGAGCATGGTTACTTCTTCTTTGAAAAGCTCCTTTATTTTTCCATACATGGAAACCGGGGTGAGTTGATCAAAGAGAAGTTGTTTTACCATATATTATTTTATCCTTGTAATGTATGCACCTGACGTAATGTTTGTTTGCACTTCTTTAAGATGGCTTTTTGCAGCCTCTTCTTCACTAAATGGTCCAATAAGAACACGCGTCATAGTTTTATCATTTTTTGGCTTAATAAGTTTATAGTTTAAACCGGTTTTTTTAACTTTTTCAACAGCTGTAGAGATATCTTTGAATGTACCAACTTTAATGTAGTAACCTGTAGAAAGATTGTAACTTGCAACCGATGTTTTTGCTGCTGTTTCTTTGACCACTTCTTTTGTCTCTATATAGGTTTTTTTAGGTGCTTTGGTAGTGGTTGTTTTATTTGTGTTCCCTAGCTCTTTTACCGTTTTTGTAGGTTGATGATCTCTTAAAGTCACTTTTGTTTTTGAAGTATTACTAACATTTCTCTCTTTTACAATTGGTGTAGATACAGCATTTGAAACATTTGTTGCAGCATCATTTGTTGTAGAAGCGACAGTACTTGCAACTCCGGCTAATGCACCACCGGCTACAGCTAAGGCATTGCTATCATTTGTATCAGCATCTGTTTCAGTAGATATTTCGCTGCTTGTCAGATTGTTATCAATCACTTGTCCTTCATCTGTATTAAGGATAAGTTTGGTAATTACAACAGATATCACTAAAATAATAAAGAGTAGTGCTAAAAGGGTAAGTATGTTTTTAAGAGGGGTTTTTTTTTGATGATCTAAATCATCAATCTTGATGTCGTGTAGGTTTTTGTCTGCCATTGTTCAGTCTCCGTTTTTTAAACAAAGTATAACACAAAAAATGTAATTTGACACAAAAATATTATAGTTTTTCGGAGGGAAGGGTAATAATATTATAGTTTTTCGGTAAATTACTATTGGGAAAAATTTTATAACTTTTTTTTGACTTAAACTCTAAAATAAGTTTAATATTTTCAACTTTTTTATAGGCAGTTTCAAGAGAAATATTGGCACATGGAATAAAGATTTGTAGCTCTTTTTTATGATTTCTATAGCTAAAGTACTCATCAATATCCAATGTTTTAAAGAGATGTTTTATAAGTGCATAGAAGCTTTTCCAATCATCTTGATGATACTCTATCACCAAATAGTTAACCGTATCATTTTCAATTAAAGGAAGGGCTAAAGTAATTTCATTGTTATAATGCTGCTCTAAGAGAATAGGCGTTAAAGGAGTAGAAAATTTTTCAAATTTACTGTAAAAAGTACGATTGTTGAAAATAATTTTTTCAACAATCGATTTACGTTGAATATAAAAATATTCACTGTTAAATTCTAAATCAAGTACTTTGATTTTCAAAACTAGTAGATAGCCTTATCGTAGATAACAAAGTTAGAAGCCAATGCTTTCATCTCATCTTTAATGGTTGCATGAAGCTCAGCATCTTCAATGTTCTCAAGAACATCGGCCATTTTATTGGCAATAATCTCAAATTCAGCCTCTTTCATACCTCGACTGGTTAATGCTGCAGCACCCACACGAATACCTGAGGTTACAAATGGACTTCTTGTCTCACCCGGAACGGTGTTTTTATTTACGGTAATACCAGCAGCACCCAGGGCAGCATCAGCATCTTTACCTGAGAACGCTTTGTTAAGGAAAGATACCAATACCAAGTGGTTGTCTGTACCGTTACTTACTAGGTCAAATCCTCTTTCAATTAAGACATCAGCCAAGACTTTGGTGTTGGCTTTAACCTGTTTGGCATAGGCTTTCCACTCTGGGCTTAGGTTATATTTGAAACCCACAGCTTTAGCAGCAATAACATGAACCAATGGTCCACCTTGTAGTCCAGGGAAAATGGCTGAATTGATTTTTTTAGCAATGGCTTCATCATTACACATAATCATACCACCACGTGGTCCGGCCAGTGTTTTATGCGTTGTTGTGGTTACCACATCAGCATAAGGGAAGGGGCTTGGATGTTCATCGGCACAAACCAAACCGGCAATGTGTGCAATATCAGCAAGTAGCAATGCACCCACTTCATCTGCAATCTCTTTAAATCTTTTAAAGTCAATCTCTCTGGCATACGCAGAAGCACCACAGACAATAATTTGAGGTTGTACAATTTTAGCAATGTCTAAGACTCTATCGTAGTTGATGTATCCATCAAGTTCAACACCATAAGTAAAACTTTGGTAGTTTTTACCTGAGAAAGATGGTTTTGAACCGTGTGTTAAGTGACCACCGTGGCTTAAGTCCATACCTAAAATTTTATCACCGGCTTTAAGCAGTGCAGCATACACAGCACCATTGGCTTGGCTTCCTGAATGTGGTTGTACATTGGCATAGTTACAGTTAAAAAGTTGACAGGCTCTATCAATTGCCAATTGCTCTACCGTATCGGCATTTTCACATCCACCGTAGTATCTTTTGTATGGGTAACCCTCAGCATATTTGTTGGTAAAAACTGAACCCATTGCTTCCATAACAGCTGGAATAGTAAAGTTTTCACTTGCAATCATCTCTAAGTGATCAGTTTGTCGCTCTAGTTCGTTATTAATTGCTTCAAAAATCTCTGGGTCAAATGTTTCCATTGAGTAACTCATTTTTATCCTTTATGACAACAGTTGTCGTCTTTATATCAAATTTAATTTAAGCGTACCTTGATACCTTTAAATTAAATTTGGTAGGGTGCGTTTCCCAACGCACCAAATGTAATCGGACAACCACAGGGGGATTGTCCCTACGGTTAAATTATGTTCTTTCAGAAGCTCGTGTTTTACAAGCATTGACATCTACACAGAACATCCCTTTACCTTTTTTAGCAGCTTTTAACTCTTCCATAATATCGTAACCACACTTTTTACAGATAGTGGTGGCGTCAATTTTTGGAGCTTCTGCAACTGCAGTTTCCGGTCGCATAGCTGGGAAGAGCAGTACATCACGAATGGTATGTTGGTTGGTTAACATCATGACCAATCGATCAATTCCAATTCCCTCACCGGCTGTAGGTGTCATACCGTAGCTCAGGGCTTTTACAAAGTCGGTATCCATATGCATCGCCTCATCATCACCTGTTACTTCTTTGGCATCAACTTGACCCATAAATCGCTCATACTGGTCAATTGGATCATTAAGCTCTGAGAACCCGTTGGCAATCTCTTTTCCTGCCATAAAGAGTTCAAATCTCTCGGTTACTTCAGGATTCTCATCAGACCTTCTAGCCAGTGGTGAAATATCTACAGGATAATCTGTAATATAGGTGGGGTCAATTAACTTTGCTTCAACAAACTCATCAAACAGTTCAGCTTGAACATACCCAAGAGACCAGTTTTTATCCACTTTTAAGTTTCTCTCTTTAAGATAGGCTATTGCCTTATCTTTGTCTGTAGCAATTTCACGTGGTACACCACCAATATTGACAATAGAGTCTACCCATGAGACTTTTGCAAATGGTGTTGTAAAATTAATTTCTATATCACCATAAGGCAGTTTTTTTTCTAAGTTTAGGTTGTCGAAAAGATAGTCAAACAGCTCTTCAGTTACCTCCATAAGCTCGATGTAGGTTTTATAGGCCCAGTAGAACTCAATAGAGGTAAATTCAGGATTGTGTGTTGCATCAATCCCTTCGTTTCTAAAGTTTCTATTGATTTCAAATACAGCATCCATCCCACCGACAATGAGTTTTTTTAAGTAAAGCTCAGGAGCGATTCTAAGAAATCTGTCTACACCTAAAGCATTGTGATGCGTTACAAACGGTTTGGCATTGGCTCCACCTGGAATCGGGTGCATCATTGGGGTTTCAACTTCCAGAAAACCTTTCTCTTCAAAGAAACGACGAATAGAGGAGACAATTTTAGAACGTAAAACAAACCGTTCTTTAACTTTGGCATCCATAATCATGTCAAGGTAACGCTGTCGGTACTTAATCTCTTGATCTTGGATACCATGAAACTTTTCAGGCAGGGGTGAAATGGCTTTGGTAATTAGGTTTACCTCTAAACAGTGTAGGGTTAATTCCCCTGTACCCGTTACAAATGGATACCCTACAAGCTCAACAATATCACCCACTTCAAAAAGTTTTTTAACCACATCGTTGTAATAATTTTCAGGTAAATCATCTCGGTTAAAATAAACTTGAACCAATCCATCATTATCTTCTATCTTGGCAAAAGCAGCTTTTCCCATGATTCTTATAAATTTAAGACGGCCTGTTAACCTATAACTTTTAGTTTCATCTTTTTTCATTTCATCGGTTTCGATGTCATGAACATAAGCACATTCACTTAGAAATTGAGCAGATGGTGTCCCTTTTTTGATTTGATTTGGGTAAGGATTAATTCCTTTTTCTCGTAATGTCGCTGTTTTTTTAATTCGCTCTTGAATATATTGATTATCAAATATCAAGGTTTCTCCTAGAATAGATTATTTTTTTAATTGGTTTTTTTTGTTTGACACGCTTCACAGACTCCTGTGATTTTCATAATATGATTGGTCATCTTAAAGTTATGTTTTTTGGCAATCAATACTTGCTGTTTCTCTATGCTTTCATCATAAAACTCTTCTATGCCTCCACACTCAAGACAGACCAAGTGATCATGATGCTCTTTAAGTCCAAATTCATATTTTTTCCCTTGTGTTCCAAATGAAATAGAACTAACAATATGTGCATCTTCAAGGAGTGTAAGTGTCCGATAGACGGTAGCAATCCCTAGTTTTACTTCGGGGTAACTTTCTTTAATAAGATTATAGATATCTTCAGGTGTAAAATGACCACTATTATCATAAATGATTTTGAGTATAAGCTCTCGTTGTGTGGTGTACTTTAAATTATTTGATTTTAATAATTTTTTAAAGTTTTTTAGGACATCTTCATATGATATCGTATTTGCCATAAACTATGAGTTCCTTAGATCTGGTTGGATGAATTACGTTCAGTTAATGTGATTTTATTCATGTTCATTGATAGATTGACTTCATCTGTTGCATTTGCTTCACTGCTGATGTTTGATTCGTTATTTTCAGCAGAGACAGGTTTTTGGTTTTCGCTTTGCTTCTCATCCATATTAAGAAGTTGAGCTCCAATGTTGCTCATCGGTGCAAAGAGTTGACTACCATCATAGTGTTTTGATAGATTTTCTTTGAGGAAATCTGAATTGGAAATTCCAAAAACAATAAGAGAGAAAATGAAAACATAACGTGCAACACCAACAATGTACCCTAGAATCCGACTAATAAAGCCAGGCTCTGTTGAAGTAAATCGTGTAATTATAGATGAAACTATAGAGAAAATTACCCAAATGACAACAAGTATGACAGCAAAGCCAATAAATTTTTGAAAATCAAGATTCATCGCAGGTAGAATGTTTTGTTGATTAATTAACTCAGCTACAGGGGTGTGGGCTCGTGCAGCAACAGCAACCCCACCTACAAGGGCAAGAAAGTTAAATAGCTCTTTACTAAATCCATTTACTAACCCTCGTATGGCTAAAAAAAGAATGAGTCCTACAATTATCATATCTACCATGTGAAAATCCATAATTTATAAACCTTATTAAGAAAATTTTGGGCGATTATATCCTAAGTTATCTAAAATTGATATTTTTTTTCAATTCATCGGGTTTATTGGAGTACTGTAAAGCATGCTCTTTAAGAATGGTTTTTTGTTGAATAAGTTTAAGTAAAACTTGTGTTTGTGTCTGCATACCACTCTCTGCTTGACCCAATTGCATTTGTGAATAGAGCTGATGCACTTTATCTTCTCGAATAAGATTGGCAATGGCATGGTTGGTGGTCATGATTTCAGGAACAGCCACTCGTCCACCACCTACTTTCGGTAAAAGTACTTGTGAAACAACAGCAACCAGTGAAGTAGAGATCATGGTACGTATTTGTGCTTGTTCATCACCTGCAAAGACGTCAATAATACGGTTAATGGTACCCGGTGCAGAGTTGGTGTGTAGGGTTCCAAAGACCAAGTGACCTGTTTCTGCTGCTGATAATGCTGCTTCTATGGTCTCTTTATCTCTCATCTCCCCAATCAGGATGATATCAGGATCTTGACGCATGGCATATTTTAATGCAGAGGCAAAACTTCGGGTATCACTTCCTGTTTCACGATGCGAAAAAACAGAGTTTTTGTTGCTGTGTATGAACTCTACAGGATCTTCGACCGTGATAATGTGTTTATGTTCGGTTTTATTAATCTCATTAAGCATGGCAGCCAAGGTGGTTGATTTTCCTGAACCGGTTGGACCGGTTACAAGAATAAGACCTTTTTCCCGTTTAATAAGTTGTTTATAGATGCCGGGTGCTGATAGGTCGTCAAGTGAGGGAATCTCCGTTGGAATAATACGAAAGGCAGCAGCAATGTCACCTAGTGTACGGTAGTAGTTTGCTCTAAACCGTCCAATACCCGGCAGAAACAATGCAAAATCAAGTTCGAGGTTTTCTTCAAATGATTTTTTCTGTTTTTCAGTGAGTAGAGCATAGGTCATCTCTTCTATATCTTCACCTGTTAAAACAGGTAAGTTAACAGCTTTTAGTGAGCCATCAATACGAATTTGTGGTTCAGAACGACTTACCAAGTGTAAATCGGAAGCACCATGAGAGACAACACTTTGAAGGAGTTTTTTAATATCTATAGCCATGAGAAATATCCTTAAATAATTTATCTGATTATTTTTTAATTCCTTATTTTAACATTAAAATATTATTTTAATCTTATTCTATAATTTTTGGAACAATAAAAAAATCATCAGCTGCATTTGGTGCATGTGAAAAAATACTTTGTGAGACTTCAGGATTGGTATTAGGAGTATCTTCACGCATTGGTGTACCTCCTGCAAGTGTTGAGAATGCTGCATCAAGATGTTCGGTATTTAACTCTCTTAAATTTTCTACATAGGCAAGTATTTCTGTGAGTTGACCGGCTAACTCTTCCTTTTTATCATCTTCAATTTTTAACATAGAGAGTTTTTCTAGTTTTTCTAATACGGTGTTATCTATAGTCACACACATCCTTTTTATTGAGAAAGTTTTAATTTGTCGCATTATATATTAAAAGAGTTTAAGATAGTATATGCTTAATACAAACCCAAATAATTTGGATATAACAAGGAATTAATTGTGATGCAACAGATAGATATGAGTTCTAAAGAATTTTTAGACGAAATGGAAAAAACAAAAAAATTTACCGATAAAGTATGTGCTCAATTTGGTTGGGAATACCATCCTATGCATGAGGTCAATGAAGGTGTTATTATGGGACTTTCTCGTAATAAATTACTGTATGGTAAACGATTTTGTCCTTGCTTTATGACCGAGCCTGATGAGAGTAGACCAGGAAAATATAAAAGTGTCGATGATAGAATTTGTCCATGTAAACCGGCGATAGAGCATGAGGTACCGGTAGATGGTAAATGTCACTGTGGAATTTTCTGTACACCGGAATATGTTAAGGAAAACAGTTAAGTTATGAGTGAATTATTAGAAAAAAGTCATGTAACTTCTCAAGAATTAGAGTTGTTATTAAAAGAGAGAAAAGCCGGTAATGTTGATTTTATTTTAGTCGATGTTCGTGAACAGATGGAATACGACATGAATCATGTTAAGGGAGTTGATATGTTAAAACCAACTTCTACATTCCAATCTTGGGGTCAAGCTTTTCTTGATGAAAACAAAGATAAAACGGTTATTTTTACCTGTAGAACCGATCACCGAAGTGGTAACGTTCAACGTGTTTTTCAACAAAATGGTATGGCAAAGGTCATTAACCATGCCGGTGGTATTGTCTCTTACCGTGGAGAGACTGAGAGAGGGTAATTTTAAACCTTTTTATAACCATGGCTCTCTTAGCCATGGTTACCGGTACAGATGTACGACACTTCTTAAGAAAATCCTAAAATTTGATATAATATAGAAAATGGAGGGTTTATTATGCAAACAATAAAAGAACAATATTTCCATATTATCGACAGTATCGAGAGTAGAGTTGTTGATATTCGGCATACTATTCATGCTCATCCTGAACTCTCAGGACGAGAAAAAGAGACCAAAGAGTTGGTGACTCATGTATTAAAACAGTATGGTTATACAGTCAAAGAGTATCCAAACCATTACGGTATTAGTGCCGATTTAGTGACCAAAGAGGGTGCTAAAATGGTTGCCATTCGTGGTGATATGGATGCTTTACCTATTGTTGAAAAGACAGGAAAACCTTATGCTTCTCAAATTGAAGGCATTATGCATGCTTGTGGTCATGATGCCCATACAGCCAACCTTCTTGGGGTAGCGATTGGGCTCAAAATTTTAAGTAAAGAGCATAACTTACCGGGAAACTTTCGTTTTATCTTTCAACCCTCAGAAGAGAGTAAAGAGGGTGGCAGTGTGGATATGATAGCTGATGGTGCACTTGATGGGGTAGATATGATTTTAGGTTTGCATGTTTATCCCTATTTACCTACAGGACAGATTGGATACAAGTATGGGGTAATGATGGCTTCAGCTGATATCTTTAGCCTTGAAGTGTATGGGAAAAGTGCCCATGGTGCCAGACCTCATGAGGGGATCGATGCCATTTTGGTTACTTCGATGATTGTCAACTCTTTAAATCATATTGTTTCACGACGTATTGATCCTCTACATCCTGCCGTAATTTCATTGGGAACCATTAATGGTGGCAAAGCCTCTAACATCATTTGTGATGATGTGGTTGTGACCGGTACGGTACGAACCATTAATGAAGCTGTGCGAAAAAATATTCCGACAATGATGGAAGAGACCATTAAAGGTGTCTGTAAATCAATGGGGGCAAAGTATCATTTTTCGTATCAGTTCGGTCAACCTGAATTGATTAACAATGATGCGATTGTTGATATTTTAATAGAAGAGTCTAAAGCCATTGTTGGTGATGCAAACTGTGTAAATCTTGTTGACCCTGTTATGGGAGGAGAAGATTTTTCAGAGTATCTAAAAATTGTTCCGGGGAGTTTCTTTAGATTAGGAAGTGCCAACCATGAAAAAGGAACCGACTATTCACAGCATAATGCGATGTTTGATGTAGATGATGATGCTTTAAAAGTAGGGATGAAAGTCTTAGGTGCAACAGCAATGGAGTATTTAAGTACACACTGATTTTAGGAGTTAAGGATGAAAAATAGTGTCTCTATAAAAATTCCAAACAGTTTAGAGTATTATCCCATTGTTCATTATGCTCTAATGGAATTAACCAAAGCTTTTAGTAATGAAGATATCAAAAAACTGGATATTGCATTAAAAGAGTTGATTACCAATAGCATTCAGCATGCTTACAAAGATAGAGATGGATTGATACAAGTAGAGTATCATCTCTTTTTACATGGAATTCGTATTGATGTCATTGATAGAGGTATTCCCATGTCTTCGCATATTATTAAAAAAGAGGAGAATAGGGGTTTAGGAAAAATTTCTAAGCTAATGGATAAGTTCAAGTATAATAACTTAGGAACTCAGGGAAAAAAATTTACGATTATCAAATACTCCTCACAGTCCATTGTCCATGAAGCTAAAACCACAAAACAGAATATGATTTCTCAAAATGGTTCTCAAGAGCAACTCAGAATTCGTCCATTTCAAGCAGGAGATGAGGGTGGCATTTCACGACTAATTTATGAGAACTATGGATTGAGTTATGTTAAAGATATGTTCTACTATCCGAGTAAGATTTTAGAGCATCATGGAACAAAATTTTACTCATTTGTTGTTGAGAATTATCAAGAGATTGTTGGACACTTTGCCTTTGTTCTTTCAGAAGAAAGCAATATTGCAGAAGTAGGTATTGCTGTAGTCTCTCCTAAATTTCAAGGAAGAGGACTCATGAACCGAATGTTTGACCGGCTTTTAGCCAAAGCCAAAATATTGAAACTTCATGCCCTCTATGGTGAGGCCATTATGTATCATGTCTATAGTCAAAAAAGTAATTTAAAACATAATTTTTATGAAACAGCTTTAGAGATTGGTAAGTTAGTGAATACGGTTAAACTAACAGGAAATACTTTAGCCAATATGGAAAAAAGAGGATCTGTTTTGATTGGCTATAAACTTTTAGAAGTTGTGAAAAAAGAGCTATTTATTCCTAAATGTTATGAAGATAAAATTATAGAAATTTATAATCATTGTGCCGATATTGAGTACCGTGTTTCTACGGAAATTGTAGAATCCGAACATACACATATTCACTATCTTTTTGAACCTTATCATAATGTGGCAACGATTATTATTGACCGTTACAACAAAACAGACTTTTACCATGCTTTTCATCATGTATTAGACCAGTTACAAGCCAAACATTGTGACATGATTTATGCCGATATCAACATGGAAAAAATTTCAAAAATAGATGAAGTAGTGGAGGTACTTAACCACTCCCTCTTTTTCTTTAGTGGTGTACTGTTGTTAAAGTATCATGAGCAGGACTATCTCCATATGCAGTACAAACACAGTGAGCATATTGGGCAGGAAAATATTGTCTGTTATTCAGATTTTTGTAAGTCGTTACTCGCATATGTTGTAGAAGATGAAAAACGGGTTAGAGAGCTTAATGGGTACTCTCATACGTTTTGTGAGAGATGATTTTTATTTGCTTATTTTATAAAATTAAAATTTATAATAGATAAAGCCGAAACTTTAGGAAGATTTGGTATGGTTGCATTAGAATGAACAGTGAGGTATATTATGGAAAAAAGATTGGATGTCATTGACCTTTTTTTAAAACTACTAAGTGCAGAATCCATTACACCGGATGATGGTGGGTTATTGACTTTTATTGAAAATTATTTAGCAGATTTTGAAGCAACATGGATGAATGAGGGTGGGGTAAAAAACCTCTTTTTAACAAAGAAATTCTCTGAAGGAAAACATCTCTGTTTTGCAGGACATGTAGATGTGGTTCCGGCCGGTAAAGGTTGGGAGAACAATCCTTTTGTACCGGTGATTAAAGAGGGATATATTTACGGGCGTGGTGCACAAGATATGAAAAGTGGCGTTGCTGCTTTTGTACAAACTGTACGAGATATGAAAAGTGACTTTTCGGGTCGTTTATCGTTGCTTTTAACTTCCGATGAGGAGGGTGACGGAACGTATGGAACACAAATTGTTTTGAAGCATTTAAAAGAGATTGATTTATTACCGGACTATTGTATTATTGCAGAACCAACCTGTGAAGAAAAATTCGGTGATGCCATTAAGATAGGACGACGAGGTTCAATTAATGGATACCTGACGTTAAAAGGGGAACAAGGACATGCTGCTTACCCTGAAAAAACAGTGAATCCTATTCATGATATTGCTTCTATTCTAGGTTATATTGCAGGGCACAACTTGGATAATGGTGATGATGATTTTGCTCCTAGTAAATTGGTGATTACCGATATACGAGCCGGTATGGAAGTAACCAATGTTACGCCTCATGAGTTACGTATGATGTTTAATGTACGAAATTCAACCAAGACTACGAAAGAGAGTGTTGAAGACTACATGCATAAAGTGTTTGATGGATTAAAATATGAGTTAATTCTACAGCAGGGATCTTACCCTTTTGTAACCAATCATGACTCGTATATTGTTCATCAACTTAAAGAGATTATAAAAGAAGAAACAGGCATTGAAACCAAGCTTTCAACGGCTGGAGGTACCAGTGATGGGCGACATATTGCCCCTTATGGAATTGAGGTTGTAGAGTTTGGTGTCATAAATGATAGAATCCATGCAATAAATGAACGAACTTCTATCAAAGAGGTGGAGAGTCTTTATAATATTTTTGTTAAGATAGTGGAAAGATTCTAAAAAGGATAGAACATGCAAATAGAAAACGAAGAAGTTGTAAAAAAACCATTTGATGTAAATAAAGTTAAAGCTCATATTGAAAAACTTTTGTTGCAGTATAGAAATAGAAAAGATGATTTGGAATGGGCAGATGATGAGTGGTCTGCTGATGAAATTCAGGTAGAGTTAGACGGCTATGCTAGAGAGATTCGTGACCTAAAAGAAAAAGTTCGTATTTACGAACATGAGCAGCAAGTATAGTGCATAGGTTTAGTCATTGATGTATAATCGACCTTCTTTAACCGAATACGTCATTGCTAGACTTATCACTGTTGTTATCTTCATTACTACACTTTACACTTTAGCCATTGTTTTGGTACCTCAGGAGTATCAGAACAGTGCATTTCATATTATACTTTTTATACTCTCTCAAATTTTATTATTAACATCGGTTTATATTGGTGCCAAACGTGTTCGCAGAGAGCTTAAGAATGTAGAAAATTATCTTTCAGGTATTGGAGAGTTTGAAAACTTTAATCCTGAAGCACGTTTTTTTACCCGTGAATTTGAAAATATCAATCTGAAATTAATACAAATTTTAAGAAAGATGAAGAAAAAAGAGAGTGAAAAACGGAAATATACAGCAAAAATAAAACTTAAAAATCGTCAACGCTCCGATATGCTCTCTGCCATTGCACATGAGTTTCGTAATCCTATTGCTGCGATTATGGGGTATGCACAAACCTTAACGGATGATGAAGAAATTCCTCCTGCACTACGTACAAAGTTTTTATATAAAATTTATAACAATGGGGAAAAAATCGAAGAGCTCTTAAGCCGTCTTCTTTTATGGAACAGTTTTGAAAGTGGTGAGCAAAAATTACAAATCAGTAAGTTTGATATACGACCACTTATTCGTGAGATAGCGATTAATTTAGAAGAGAAATACAAAGGTCGAGAGATTAATGTTGCCGAGGGTGAATTGATTGTCCATGCCGATAAAGCATTAATGGATATTGTTATTAAAAACTTGATAGAAAATGCACTAAAGTACTCTAAAGAGGCTGTAGAAGTAAGTATTGTAGGAGATGAAGTGCGTGTAAGCGACAGAGGAGTAGGAATCTCTGAAGAGAACATTGAGAAAGTGACCAAAAAGTTTTTCCGTACCGATGAACATTCTTGGGACAACTCGATGGGTTTGGGACTGGCGATAGTTAAACAAATATTAAAGCTTCATGACAGTGTCCTTAAAATTGAGAGTGAAGAGAATCATGGTTCTACATTTTCTTTTCACATACAATAGATGCTTTTTTATGTATACGTGTAAAATATAGGAGATTGGTTTGAACCCAATAGTAGAAAACATTAAAAATGAAATAGCCAAAGTAATGGTAGGGCAAGAGAAAATGATTGAAGGTTTACTAACAGGGCTTTTAACTCGTGGACATATCTTACTCGAAGGGGTACCCGGTTTGGCAAAGACGACGGCTGTTAATGCTTTGGCTGAGTCATTGGGGTTAAATTTTAAACGGGTACAGTTTACGCCTGATCTACTTCCTAGTGATATTATCGGTACAGAGATTTATGACCCGTCAACCAACGCTTTTAAAATCAAACAGGGTCCTATTTTTACCAATCTGCTTTTAGCCGATGAGATTAATAGGGCTCCGGCTAAAGTACAGTCAGCATTATTAGAGGTCATGCAAGAGCGACAAGTGACCATTGGTGATGAGACTTTTAAAATAAATTTACCATTTTTGGTTATGGCGACACAAAATCCCGTAGAGCAAGAGGGTGCTTATGAGTTACCTGAAGCACAATTGGACAGGTTTCTTATGAAAATTGTGGTCGGGTACAACACCCGATCTGAGGAATTAGAAATCGCTCGAAGGGTAGCTAATAATGGTTTTGAAACCATCAAGCAAGTGGCAACTTTGGAAGACTTAGAGCTTATTCGAACGGAGGCCATGGCTGTACATATGGATGAAGAGGTTGAACGCTACATTATTGAGCTGGTCTTTGCCACCAGAGAACCTGAAAAATATCTACTTGAAGAGATTGCACCGTATATTGAGTATGGTGCCAGCCCAAGAGCGAGTATCGACATGTACAAAGCAGCACGTGCCATTGCCTATTTGAAGGGGCGTAATTATGTCTCACCTATAGAAGTTGCTTACATTGCCAAAGAGGTATTGCGTCACCGTATTGTCCTCTCATATGAAGCACAAGCTGAAGGCATTACACAAGAGATGATTATCGATAAAGTGTTGAGTACTGTACCGATTCCGTAATTTATGAACATCAAAAAAATCCTATTAAAAGCTCGCAAACAAGTCTTTGGAGAGATGCTTGGAAACAATGCATCTCTATTTCAAGGTGAAGGTTTTGAGTTTACAGAACTGCGTGAGTATGTTTATGGAGATGATGTTCGTAAAATTGATTGGAAAACCACAGCCAAATTGGGTAAACCCTTTATTAAAATCTATCGTGAAGAGCGTGAACTCAATGTGGTCACGGCTGTCATGATGGGTGGTTCTTGTTACTTTGGTACGGTGAAACAAAAATCTGAATTGATGGCAGAACTCGTAGCCCTACTTGGTTTTTCAGCTGTAAAAAACGGTGACCTTTTTTCCAATGTTATTTTTGCAGACAAACTCTACAGCATGACCAAACCCAATAAAAAGTTTTTTTCCATACAAGACGCTGTTCGACAAATGGACGCGTTTGAGATGTTGGGTAAAAAGAGTGACTATAAAGCATTTTCAGACATGCTCTTTAAACGCATACGACGAAAATCTCTACTTTTTATTGTTTCCGATTTTGTGGGTACTGTAGATATTGCTCTGTTGGCTAAAAAGCATGATGTGGTAGCACTGATTGTTCGTGATAAATTTGAAGAGAAACCTCAAGAGTTGGGTTATATTCGGGTGTTAGACATGGAGAGCAGTCAAAGTTTTGAAGGTAACATTGCACAGAGTGAGTTAAAGTCGTATGAAAAAGCATTACGCGATAATGATACAAAACTTTATGCTCATTTTAAAAAAAATGCTGTACGCTATACTAAAATATACACACATGAAGAGCCTTATATAAAACTGGCTCATCTGCTTGGAGGTCGCTAATGAATGCTGATGAACTAAGAGACATAAAACCCCTACTTGAAATACCTGACTATAGCTATACTATTTTTATTGTTTTGGCATCGTTTATGGTGCTGATTATCTTTACTTTACTCTTTATTTTAGGGAAACGACTTTGGGAAACACGAAAAGTGAACATGCGAAAAGTCTACTTTGAGCGTCTAAAAACGGTTGATTGGAGCAACAGTAAAAAAGCAGCTTATGAGGTGACTTTTTTTGGAAGAGCTTTATGTAATGAGCTTAGAATTGAAGAAATTTATAACCAACTGCTTCCTCTTTTAGAACGCTATAAATATAAAAAAGAGGTTCCCGAAGTAGATGAGGAGACCAAAAGAGCCTACAACCTTTTGGTACACGTGGTTGATGAATCCATTTAATTTTGAATATCCATGGTTTTTAGCACTGATAGTTCTGTTTATATTTTGTGCGAAGTTGTGTAAAATTAAAGGAAGAAGTATTTATTTTCCTCATTTAGAGTCACTTTTGGTCTCAACCGTTCGGCGTAGTAGACTGTTGGGGCTGTTGAAGTGGTTGGCAATCGTTATGGCTCTTATCGCCATGGCTTCACCCGTTTTGACCAATGAGTACAGTGACTCTAAAAAAGATGGACGAGATATCGTACTGATTATTGATACATCGGGTTCCATGCAACAAGGACATTTCGATGCAAAGGATCTCTCAAAAAATAAGTTTGATGTGGTCAAAGAGGTGGCAAGTGATTTTGTATTACGCCGTGAAAATGACCGAATAGGGCTCATTACCTTTGCCGATGTTGCGTTTGTGGCTTCACCTTTAACTTTTGGAAAAGAGTTTTTAGAGAAGATTATAAAGATGCAACGTTTAGGAATCGCAGGTCAAAAGACAGCCATGAATGATGCTTTGGTTCAGTCCTATGCTATGTTGGAGCGTTCAACAGCCAAATCAAAAGTAGCCATTCTATTGACCGATGGTATTGATAACATGAGTCAAGTCTCAGCAGATGAGGTGAAGAGTCTGATTGCTAAAAGTGATGTGAAACTTTATACTATTGGTATTGGTTCGACACGAGATTATGATGGAAAGTCCTTAAGAGTTTTTGCAAAAGCAGGACAGGGTGAAGCATTTACTGCTAGTAACTCTGAAATGTTGCATCAAATCTATGCAAAAATAGATGCCTTAGAAGTCACAAAAATAGACGATAAAAAAGTGGTACAACATACCTACTTGTTTGTCTATCCACTTTTTATTGCTGTTTTATCTCTATTACTGTTTCTCTACTTTAGAGTCATGGGGAGCGTTAAATGACCTTTGTAAACCCTCAGTTTTTCTGGACAATGTTATTACCGTTAATGGTATTTACCTATTTCATTCTGACTCATCAAGATAGGTTTGTACAGATCTTTGATGAAAAGGTTTTAAAACGGCTCTCGGTTCATGATGACGCTTTGCCTTTGGTTGTACGGAATCTTTTACTGATTTTAGCTATATTTTTTATGATTGTTTCTATGGCACGTCCTGTGGTAGACCATGGTGACAGAACGGTTCAACTCGAAGGGCTTTCTGTTGCAATAGCGTTAGACATATCAGGTTCCATGCGTTCGCAAGACATTTATCCCAATCGTTTAGAGTTTGCCAAAAAAAAGATAAACCAACTGCTTGATACCCTGCCAAATGATGAGGTAAGTCTTATTGCCTTTGCACACGCTTCTTTTGTTTTGGCTCCTTTTTCATCGGACAAAGCAACACTAAAACTTTTAGTCGAAGGGGTTGATGATAAGTACATTAATATGAGTTCGACGGATTTTTCTGCTTTAGGGAATTTTAGCGTTGAACTCTTAGAGAAAAAAGAACCAAAGATTCTTATACTCTTTTCTGACGGTGGAGATAAAGAGGACATCGCCGAGTTTGCTCAAATAGTCAAAGAGAATAACATCGCTCTCTATGTGGTCTTAGTCGGAAGCAAAGAGGGAGCACCCGTTATCGGAGCTGATGGAAAACCCATTACTCAAAATGGGAAAATAGCCATTACACAACGCAACGACGATTTAGGAGAAGTAGCCCTAAATAATAACGGAGCTTTTGTGGTAGCCGATACAGGAAACAGAGACATCCAAGATTTGGTAACCACCATAAAAGCCCAGCACCACAGTAAGAACAAGGGCGAAGTAGTAATTCACGATAGAGAGGAGCTATTTTATTATCCTCTTGGGCTTGGGTTGGTGTTTTTGTTGGTTGGGTTTTCTTCATTACCGAGGTGGAGGTTTAAAGCTGAGCGTGATTAATACAAAAATCCAAACAAACCATGCGATTAGATATACATAGTGATATTTTTGATAAGGTAATGTTTATCTTGGAATTTGGGTTTATCTCACAAAAAAATGTTAAGATTAAAAACCTATTCATATCATTTTTTTGCTATGATTAATAATCTAATAATAACAGGAATATGTTATGAATACAAAAAAGTGGATTTGGCAACACCCAAATTTTCCTAATTTTAACCATGACTACAAAGAGATAGAACCCATGATATTTCGTCTTATTGAAAAAAGTGGAGAGTTAAAAGGGAAAATATCGTACCTTTCAAATAGTGAACAAGATAATTTTTCCATTGAAACTTCGTTAAGTGAGATTATTGCTACTTCTGAAATAGAAGGTATTGAACTAAAGCGTGACAGCGTTAGGTCATCGTTACAAAAAAAGTTCAATATTGCCTTTAACAGAGAAGAGGACAAGTCGACTAAAAAGAGTGACAGCTTAACAGAACTTTACATAGACAGTAGGTTTAACCAAGAAGCGTTGTCGTTAGAGAGACTACACCGATGGCACTGTGCTATATTTGAAGCGTACAGTTCTGTTCTATACCCTGTTAACAAGGGAGTTTTTAGAAACCATGACGATATGCAGATTGTTTCAGGCTCTATAGGAAAAGAGAAAGTACACTATGTAGCCATACCTCAAAAGCACATTGAACCCTCTATTAAAGAGCTTATAGATTACATTAACAGCAGTAGTGAAAACTTTGTTGTTAAATCTGCTGTTGCTCATTTATGGTTTGAGTCCATTCACCCTTATGATGATGGAAATGGACGTATCGGAAGAGCCATTGTTAACTACATATTGGCAAAAGAGGGAGGGTTAGACAATAGGTACTACTCCATCTCTTCGGCGATTAACCAACATAGACAGGAGTACTACAATGAACTTGAAAAAACACAAAACCTACTCTATAACCCTAATATAGAACTGACCCAATGGATAAAGTGGCATACGAAAAGTATTGAAAAGTCCATAGATATTTCTATAAAAAACATCCAACAAGTTGTTGAAAAAACAAAGTTTCATGACAAAATAAGATACATCAAACTCAATGATAAACAGAGAAAAGTTATCAACAGACTTCTTGATAGGGGAGAAGGAAATTTTGAAGGTGGATTGACCAACAAAAAGTACAGGGCATTAACCAAAACTGATGCCGTCACAGCCTCAAGACATCTTAAAGATATGCTTAACAAAAGTATTATCAAAGAGATAGAGGGGTACAGTGGTAGGAGTACGAGGTATGAGCTTGATTATAGTTAATTATCTCTTTATTTTTGATAGGTAGTTAACCATAATCACTATTTTAGTTAACTACCTCTTGTTTTTTCATATCCTCTTGAAGTTAGGTTTTAGATCACTCCTTTAGACGAGGAAAGTCCTAAACTCCGTATTTCATCAACCTTATGAAAGTGAAAAGTCTTATACTCTTTGGTATCAGGTTCTATAAGGGTTATGTTTTTACTACTGTATTTAATATTGGTTTGTGTTTGATTATAGATGAGCAGTCGTATAGACTTTTCGAACATCTCTAAGATATTGTTGGTTTTAAAAAAGTTGTCAGGTAGGTCAGGCTCAAATGAGTTTTTTCCTAGAACATCTACAGCCAAAATGTCCTGATAACTTGCCTCATTAATTCCTAGATTTTCACATAGAAAGCCATCAACATAGTGTTTACCGTCGATGAGGTGTTCATCAAATATACCGGGAATCGCCATGGTGGCTAGCACGGCATCTTTAATGTAAACATTATCTTTTTGCGTAAAGACTCTTTTTTCTCCCGTTTCTAAATCGGTAGCAATGAGTTTAAGAGGAACCATGGTTTCACTCATTTTCTTTTTTTGAAAGATGTTTTCAAATATTTTTTCTATTTTATGATTATCAATCAGAGCATTACCACTCCATGAGAAGCTTATCCATTTGTAGACAGCAGAAAACTCTTGAAGAAGTTGGTGAATTTTAGACTCGTTAAGCCCAATAGCCATACACGCACCGATGATCCCACCCATGCTGGTTCCTACAATCTCTTGTGGTACGATGCCATTTTCTTCTAGGTCATGCAGTACGCCAAGATGAGCAATGCCTAATGCTCCTCCACCTGAGAGGACTAGGGTAAATGGTTTTAATTTTAGATTTTTCATGGGTTATTATACTGAAAATATAGGGTAGATTTGTACAAAGATAAAAAAGTCATGCTATAATACACACTATATGCTACTTACTTTAAAAGGAGTACTAAAATGAGTGTAAGAAAAAACTTTACAATGCCTGAATCAATTGTACACGATTTAGAAGAACTTGCAAGATTAATGAATAAAAAACAGAGTCAAGTGATTCAAGAACTGATAGAAGAGAAAATGCAACAGTATATAAAGCAAAAAAAGTTAGAATCTTTAGAAAAGATGTCAGGAATGTTTTCAGGATTAATTCCAGAACATGTTGATATGCAGTGGATAAAGAGTCAAAATGACCATTAAGAAAATATTTTTTGATGCCAATATTTTTAATGATATCTTTGATGATAAACGAGCTACCCATCAGCAGAGTAAAGAGGCGTTGATGTATGCGTTACAAAATGATATTATGGTTTATACCAGTTGTGATATTGCTACCAATATCTACTATATTACTTCAAAATACACGACTAAAATTAAAGCCTTGGATGCTTTAGAAGTGTTAAAAGATACGGTCGAGATTATTCCTTTTGGCAAAAATGAGTTGAGTTTGGCTATTGAACTGATGCGAAAAGACAGTGACTATACTGATATGGAAGATACTATACAGTATGTATTGGCAGAAAAAATGGGGTGTGATTTGATTGTTACGAACGATAAACGCTTTGTTGCTAAAGAGATTGAGTGTGTGGGATCTGATGGGTTTATGGAATGGGTTGGAAGTAAAAAAGAATATGGGGTTTAGTGAATGAACTTACAAACAACCAACATCTACCAAACCATAAAAACCATCCTTCAAACAGCCAGAAATAACGCCTATAAGCAAGTAAACTTCATAATGGTAGAAGCCTACTGGAATATTGGTAAACAGATAGTCGAAGAGGAACAAAAGGGTGAAGATAGAGCGAAATATGGCTCTTATTTGATTAAAGAGCTTTCTAAACAGTTGAGTGATGAGTTTGGAAAGGGTTATAGTCAACAAAGTTTACGAAATATGCGACAGTTTTATAACGCTTTTCCAATTCGCTCTACAGTGTGGAGCGAATTGAGTTGGAGTCATTATAAATTGCTTATTCGCGTGGAAGATGAGAATACAAGGGATTGGTATATGGAAGAGTCCGTTAAATCTCATTGGAGTGTTCGAGCTTTAGAGAGACAGATAGGGACACACTATTATGAGCGTTTGTTATCGAGTCGAGATAAACAAGGGGTTGAAATAGAGGCTCAAGAGAAAACTAAAAATTTGATAGTCACTCCTAAAGATATTATTAAAGACCCTTATGTTTTAGAGTTTTTAGATTTAAAACAAAATGATGCTTTTTATGAGAGTGATGTTGAGAGTGCTTTGATAGGCAAGATACAAGCTTTTTTACTAGAACTAGGAAGGGGTTTTGCTTTTGTTGACCGTCAAAAGAGAATCAAGACAGAGCATAGTGACTTTTATATCGATTTGGTCTTTTACAACTATATTTTAAAATGTTTTGTGGTGATAGATTTGAAGCGTGGAAAGCTTACCCATCAAGATGTAGGGCAGATGGATATGTATGTGCGTATGTTTGATGATTTGGAGAAGTCAGAAGAGGATAATCCTACCATAGGAATTATTCTGTGTACCGAGAAAGACAATACAGTGGTAAAGTATTCGGTAATTGATGATAATGAAAATCTGTTTGTCTCTAAGTACCAGTTTTATTTACCTACACAAGAAGAGCTACGTAATGAGATAGAGAAAGATTTATTAGAGTTAGAAATGAATAAGAACTAAAATGAAAACATCACTCTATCTACTATTAACCCCTTTTCTTTACGCCGATATGTTCCCTTTCCAAACCATAGAAAAAGCCAATCAAGCTTATGAAAAAGGGGAGTTTCATAAAAGTGTTAGACTGTTTAAATCGTTAAAAAACGATGATCCTGTTGTGGCGTATGATCAAGCGAATGCTCAGTATAAAGCCGGGATGTATGATGAGGCATTGAAGAGTTATGCCAAAGCAAAGGGTGTGGATGAAGCGACACTAAAGCATAACATCGGCAATACCTATTTTAAAAAGAACGATTTCGATAAAGCCATAGTTAGTTATGAAAATGTATTGAAGATTCGTGAAGATGAGGATACACGATATAATTTAGAGTTGGCAAAGAAGCAACTAGAAGAGCAGAAGAAGCAAGAGAAAAAGAACGAAGATAAAAATAAAGACGAAAAAAAGAAAGAGAAAAACAGTAAAGATCAAGACAAAAAAGATAAACAAAAAGAAGATGAAAAGAAAAAAGAGGAAGAGCAAAAACAGCAAAAACAGCAAGATCAGCAACAAAAAGATGAGCAGCAAAAGAGTCAAGATCAACAAAACATGAAAGATCAAAAAGATAAAGATGCCCAAAAGAAAAAAGAAAAAGCAGAAAAAAATATGACCGAAGAAGAGAAGTTACGAAAGAAAGAGCTGAGTCATTTGATGAAACAGTTGAGCCGGGAAAAGATGCCTACCATGATGTATCAGGCAACAGAAGAGAAGGGAGAGCGTCATGATAAAAATCCTTGGTAGTTTGTTGGTACTTCTTTTCTCATGGACAACGGTGATGGCCGGAAGTGTTGAAGCGAGTGTCGATAGAACGGAAGTGGTTCGTGGAGATACGGTGTTGTTGACCATTACCGTAGTGGGAGAGAAGAGTGAACGCTTGCCTGAAATAGATGAGATAAATGGTATAACGGTAGATGCTGTTACGCGTCATTCAGGGTCTAATTTTATACAGGTGAATGGTCAAAACAGAATGGAGCATACACAAACTTTGACGTTAGAGTTTAAACCTTTGGACTCTATGACCATACCTTCATTTCAAATTCAAGTTGATGGAAAGGTGGAGAGCACTTCAGCTATTGCCTTAAAGGTGGTTGATGGTGCATCCGGAAGCAAGCGTAAAAATCCACACTTTGATATGGATATAAAGCTCAATAAAACCAAGGTTTATTTGGGCGAACCAATTGTGGCAACGGTCTATTTTAGACAACGAACAGTGATAGACATAATGCAATTGGAGTATGAGAAGCCTGAGTTTAAAGACTTTTTTAACAAACAGCTGGAGGGTGAAGAAACTTATAAAAAAGAGGGGTATACCATTCATGAACTCAACTATCTTTTGGTCGCAAAAAAAGAGGGGAACTTTACTTTAGAGCCGGCAAGAGCAAGAGTAGCACAGCGTGTTCACCAACGACAAGCAGGAGGCTGGTTTGCCGATGTTCCAAAGTGGAGTAACATTGCTTCGACTTCATTGGACTTAGAAGTGATAAAACCACATGAGGCTCATGATTTGGTGGGTGATTTTAGATTAAATGAAGTGATTGACACGACTCAAGCAAAAGCCAATAAACCCATTAATTTAAAAATAGAGCTAGAAGGGGAGGGGAGTTTAGATGATTTTGAGGATATGACATTTGATATTGATGGTGTAACCATTTATAGTGATGATGCTAAAGTAAAAAGTAAACTCCTAGCCAAGCGTTTAGAGAGCCACTATGTTAAAAGTTTTGTTTTTATTGCTGATCATGATTTTACAATTCCTTCAAAAACATTTCGTATTTTTAATTATAAAACGGGAAAAGTGAAAACGGTTAAGACCAAAGCGTATGATATAAAGATTGAGGGAGGAAGTCAGGGGGGAGCTTTACCCGTAGTGCACAGTAAAAACAGTTTAACAACAGAATTATCTGTGGTTGATGAGGGCCATGATAAACATTCTTCTTCTATCAATTTTAGTTATTGGGTATTGGCAGCTATGTTTCTTTTAGGGAGTATTATAACGGTTCTTTTTCAATATCTGTTTACTTTATATCAAAGTAAATGGAAGCGAAAAAAACTGGGCTTTGATGGACATGAAGCTTTACGTGTTCTTTACCCCAACATAGGAAGAAGTAAAGAGGTTGAAGCAATGGTACGAAAACTCTATGCTGTGAAAAATGGAGAAAAAGGCGTAAAGATTGACCGTGAGTTGTTAAAAAAAATGGTGAATGAATATATGCCAAAAAGATAAAAGGGAAAATATGCACTATTATATTTATACAAAAAGTTCAGAAGCATTTGTTCAAAAAGCTTTAGCATACATAAGTACAAAAGAGATTGCTGTTGAATTGGTTGAGATGGATGCTTTAGAGAATTTAGTTTTGAAAGAGGGAGATCATCTTTTGGTAACCGGGAACGTGTACAACATCAAACAGGTTATGGCGTATGCCTATGTACATGAAGTCAGCTTAGGTATTGTCCCTCTGAGTGAACAAAAAGAGCTTATGGCAACGTTTGCACTCTCTTCAAATTTTGAAGAGAGTATTGACAAGGCATTAAAACCGTGTGAAAAGAAAATTGATCTGCTCTATTGTGATGATACTTTGGTCTTACAAGAGCTGGTGATAGGTGAAGTTCCTCCTTTAGACAGTTTCTCCTCTTCGATGGAAAAGCAAAGTTTATGGGAACGAACCCAAGTATTTTTTAATATCTTTAAAAAAGTACGTCATTTATCCCATACCTCATTTACCATGACCACGGCTAAAGAGAAAGTCTTAAAGTTTTCAGCTGTCGGGGCTGTAGGCGTGCAGTATAATAACCGTACTTTTGCCTCTAAGTTGATTGCTAAATATCTGAAATTTAATGATGCACGGCTTTCCTTGGTGATACTCTCTCCAAGTTCTATTTTTCAGTACATGGGATATATTTTTCAGTCGCATATTTTAAAACGAACACCTGATAGTCTGCCAACTTCGGTGGGCTACATTCACAGTAACTATTTAAAAATAGAAGCACAAAAGAAACTAACGGTGACCATAGACAGCGAACGTTGTATGCAGACCCCCATTATACTAGAGACCAAATCCGAGGGATTGAGACTTTCCGTAGGCGAAGCATTTTGGGAAAAGAGTTCAAAAGTTAAAGAGATAAAAGAGAGTGTCAAAGTCAATCACCTACCTTGTGATGAAGAGCTGTCTACCTATTTAGGGAAAAGTATTCCTCTCTTTACCCATGCCGGTAAAGAGCAGTTTGCTGCTTTGTTTAAAAATTTACGTGAAGAGAGTCAGTTAAATTCAACCTTTATGACCTTGTTGATATTGGCAACGATGATTGCAACATTTGGACTTTATATTAATTCGGCATCGGTGATTATCGGGGCGATGATACTGGCTCCTTTGATGAAACCCATCGTCGGAGTAAGTATGGGAATTTTACGTCAAGATAGCTCTTTACTGTTAAGTGGGGCTAAAAGTATTGGTATTGGGGTGATGGCTGTTGTTTTTTCAGCTCTTATTATTGCTTTGTTGTTGCCTCTTGAACAGTTGACTTCAGAGATGAATGGACGACTCTCACCGACCATTTTAGATATGTTTGTTGCCATTATTTCAGGAGTTGCTGCTGCTTATGCCAAAAGTAATGAAAAGATTATAGGCTCATTGGCCGGTGTGGCAATTGCTGTGGCATTGGTTCCTCCTTTGGCTGTTTCCGGAATAGGTCTTGGTTGGGGTGAATGGGCAATGTTCTCGTCTGCACTTTTACTCTTTATAACCAACTTGGTGGGTATTATTTTGGCTGCATCATTAACCTTTTTGGTCTTGGGGTTTTCACCCATACATGTGGCAAAAAAAGGGATATTTTATGCTTTGACTTTGGTAGCAATTGTTTCGGTGCCTCTTTATATCTCTTTTATTCATATGAAAAGGGAGATAGGAATTCAGAAACGCTTAACAAAATTTGAAGCGACCATTGGTTCTAAAATGGTACATTTAAGAGGAATTGAGTTACAAGGAAAAGAGCTTCGTTGTGAAGTGATTGCTTCGGATATATTATCTAAAAAAGAGAAAGTAAAATTGAAAAAATTAATAGCTGATGAGGTTGGAGAAGAGCTTAAGGTTGTAGTATCATTTTGGTATGAGCTTTAGGGGTGGCTTTCACCAACCCTAGTTAAAAATTAAGCTACTTTTTTAATTGCTTTTTTTACAACTTTTTTAGCTGCTTTTTTGTCAGCAGGTTTCTTTTTTAAAGCAACTTTTGTTACTTTTTTAAGAACTGATTTTGCAGATTTTTTAGCCACAATTTTTTTAGCTACAGCTTTTTTGGTTGCTTTCTTTGCTACTTTTTTTACTGCTTTTTTCTTTAATGTAGTTGGTTTTACTTTTTTAACTACAACTTTCTTTTTAGCCACAACTTTTTTCGGTGCTGAAGTACTTTTTTTTGATGTTGGTTTTACAGGTGTTTTTGCCATTTTATCTCCTTAGGCATTAGACATTTTTTAATATGATGTCTATAAAATATTTGAATATAAAACTTAACTTTATAGTAATATACTGTAATGATTATAATATGATTTATATATGGAAGTCAATAAAATAAATAGATTAGTTATTATATAGAAGCATAAGGAAGAGGCTGAAAGGATTATATATCTTATAGTATGTCATGCAACTTATTGGCATCTATCATCCATTGGTGTAGCTTGTCCCACTCATCATTTTCGATCATTTGTTGACAAAGTTGCATCTCCTTATTAAAGGCATTCATGGATTTTAGAAGATTTTGTTTATTTTGTCTAAAGATGTCTTCCCACATGCTTGGTGAAGATTTTGCAATACGGCTCATGCTTTTAAAACCACCTCCTGCTAGGGCAATGATGCTCTCCGGATCTTCTTGTTTCATGACCGAGTTGGCAAGGGCATAACTAACTGTATGAGGCATATGGGAGATAAATGCAGCATGCAGGTCATGCTCTTTGGCACCCATAAAAACAACGTTAGCATTAATGTCTCTAAAGAGTTCTAGAGCAATACGATTTTGTAATGTTCCACTCTTCTCTTGATTACAAACAACCATTACTTTTTCATTATAGAGCTCATCTATGGCAGCTGCAGGACCACATTTTTCTGTTCCTGTCATAGGATGAGCTGTTACAAAGTTTTTACGAATAGTTGGAGGGATGGCATCATCTATTTTACTTTTACTACTACCAAAGTCAATGATGGTACAGTTTTTATGAACATTGGTTAATGTTTGTGCCGTTTTGATAATGGCATCAACAGGTATGGTTAAAATGATCACATCACAATGTTTAATCTCATCAAAATTTTCTGCCAGTTTGTCTACTAGGTGTAGCGATAAAGCATCGTGTTGATGTTGATTGTTGTGGTCATAACCTATAATAGTATATTTGTGAGGAAGTTTCTTAAGTGCTAAACCTAAAGAACCACCCATAAGTCCAAGACCAATTATCCCTATATTCATGTAAAGCCTTTAATTTTCTGCGTGGATTATACCACTTTTTTAGTGAAAAATAGATACACTAATATCAATAATTATAGATAGTCAACTCTCTAAGGAATAATTAATTTTATGAAAAAACTTTTTACTTTATCTGTTGGATTAAGCTCCATACTTCTTGCACAAAACATTACTTCTGTTCAATATAATGGACTTCTTCACCTCTCTGATGAGGTTGCAACAGAAATCTCCGGCATTCATGTCGGAGATGCTTTTGATATTAATAAAATTGATGAGTCTATTAAAAATTTTTATCGTCAAGGATATTTCTCGGATATCATTGTTTCTAGTACACCGGAGGGTGGATTGGTTTATGTATTTAAAGAAAAGTCGGTGATCTCAAAGCTTGATATGAACGGTTACAGTTCATCGGATGAGCAAGAGGAACTTTTTACTCAAATAGGTTTACGTAAAGGTGATTTATATGATGCGATTAAGGTTCAAACAGCTCAAAAGAATTTGATTAAAAAGATTGAATCTGAAGGTTATTATGACACCGTTGTAGAGGTTAATGTAGAACCTAAAGAGGACAGTATTGCTTTAACATTCGATGTCAATAAAGGTGAAAAGATTTATATCAAAAAGATAGATTTTTCAGGAGCCAACAAAGTAGATAGTGATGAGATAGAAGAGGCATTGGCAAATCAAGAAGAAGATTTTATGGGTTGGTTACCGGGTTTACATAATGGTGTAGCCAATATGGATCAACTTGCTTATGATGGATTCAGAGCTAAAGATGTGTACATGCAAAATGGTTACCTTGATGCAACGGTTAGTGATCCATTGATGCGTGTGGACAGTGGTTCTTATAAAGCAGAGGTAAGTTATCAGATCTCTGAAGGAGAACAGTACCGTATTAATAGTATCAATATTATTGGTGGGGTAGAAGGTATTAATTTAGAAAAGATTAAAGGTGAATTTACAGCTTTAGAAGGTAAAATTTTTAACATTAATAAACTTCGTAAAGATATGGAGTATCTAAAAGAGCAAGTTGCAAACTTGGGATATGCCTATGTTAAGGTGAATCCGGATTTTCGTAAAAATAAAGAAAACAATACTGTTGATGTTTTGTATACCATCATTCCCGGTCAGAAAGTAAGGATTAATGATGTTATTATTTCAGGAAATCATACAACAAAAGATAGAGTTGTACGAAGAGACATCTATTTAGCACCGGGGGATCAATTCTCGGCAACCGATTTAAAAGACAGTAAAAATGCTTTGGGAAGACGAGGTTTCTTTGAATCGGTGGATATCGAACAACAACGTATTGATGAGACCAATATGAATCTTTTGGTTAAAGTTAAAGAGACAGCGACAGGAAGCATACAAGCAGGTGGTGGTTATGGTTCATACCAAGGTGCTATGGTAAGTGCTTCACTTTCTGATCGTAACATTTTTGGATCAGGAATTAATGCTGCAATATCTTTTGATATTTCTAAAATATCTGTAAACTATTCACTTTCCTTTAACAATCCAAGAGTATGGGACAGTGACTACAGTTTGGGGGTCAATATTTACCAAAGTGAGTATGAGTATTTAACTTATGATCAAAAGAGTGTTGGTGCAGGAGTGAGTTTAGGAAAGCAGTTAACCCGTAATCTTTATGGATCTTTAAATTATGCCTACAGTAAAAATGATACCAATGTAGATGAAAACAGTACAACTTTAACCTATTCAATTTTCGGACAAGAAGATTTAAATTATGCAAAAAGTACATTTTCTGTTGGACTAAATTATGATACAACCGATGATTTTTATGTTCCTCGCGAAGGGATTATTCTTGGTGGTAGTTTAGGTTATGCCGGTGTCGGTGGAGATGAAAAGTTCTTAGAAGCTTCAGCTAAATTCGGAGCCTATTACGGTTTAGAAGATCTTATTGATTATGACATGATTTTACGATACAAATTACGTGCAACAGTACTTAAAGATCAAGGTCAAATTTCATTACCTGAAAAGCTTTTTATGGGTGGTATCGGAAGTGTAAGAGGGTTTGAGCCTTACAGTATAGCACCGGCAAATGATACAGCAGACAGTAATGGTACGTTGTCTAGACAATACTTGGGTGGTATGAAAAGTTTAATCAACACGGTAGAAGCAAGTGTTCCTCTTTCTAAGGCTGCTAAAATGCGTTTAGCGTTCTTTTATGATTATGGTATGATTGGTGAGTCAAGTATAACTGAGATTAAAAAAGAAGGTTATGGTGTTGCATTGGAATGGTTCTCTCCAATGGGACCAATTAATCTTGTCTTTGCTAGAGCAAAAGATCCAGATGAACTAGACAGAACAGCCAACTTTGAATTTACAATGGGACGTAAATTCTAGTAGGGACTTTGTCCCTACAGTTAAAAATTATAGTTAGGAATCTCTTGTTTGTCTATAATTTTAAGTTCTAACTTATTAGGACGCTCAATCTCTTTAAGTTTCTCTTCGGCTAGATAGAGTGAACCTTCAGCAATAATTTTCAATACATTACCTTCGAGTTTGAAATCAAAGTCTTTAATAGCCGTTTGATCGTGAAGGGTTGTAATAATGGTATAGATAAAACTTAAGATTTCTACCATTTGTCTTTTGGGCAATAAATCTTTATATTGACTATAAATCTCTTTTTTATAGAGACTTTTACCTCCAAACCGTAATATCATTGCTATTAATAATAATTCTCTATGGGTTATACCATAATTAAACTCTTGCATGGTTACATAAAAAGTGTGTTGAAACGATTGATAAATATTGAATTTATATCCAATAGGTGAGAGTTCAATGGCATAAAGCAGTTCAGAAAGGTATTTTTTTCCTCTTTTTTTACTTGGTATTAAAAGGTTAAAAAGTTTTTCACAATTTTCTTTACGGTTAGGGGTATCAACATGGTGACTCTCAAAACGATCCAACATACTTTGGATACTAGGGTTAATGTGTTCCGGAAACTGCAAGTTGTCATTTTTTAGAAAGTTATGTAAAAAAACACCTTCTCGAACACCAACACCTGATGTTATAGCCGTTTTACTACCAATATGTTTTGTAATCTCTTGCCAAATGAGTGTACCTTCTCGAATGGTGTCAAAACGTCCTTTAGGTAAAAAGAGATGTTTTAAAAGGTTGGGTTTGGCTTCAGAAATATTTTCAAAGTATTCTTGATGATCCTCAAGTTTGTAAGAAAATGCATGAATATTCTCTAAAGGATAATCTATAACTTTCATAATACCTTTTGAAAGTGTTCTTGCTGTACCACCAATACCAATGGCCTGTTTACTTACAAAATGACTTGGAAGTGTTTTAAGCTCTTTTTGAATAAAATCACGAGCTTCTTGAGGGGATTTGTTTTTATCAAAAAAGATTTCTTTTAATCTTACCGTACCTATGTCGAGAGAGTAGGTATCGACAATTTTTGATTTTTTTATTAAGGCTAGATCAGAAGATCCACCACCTATATCAATGGTAATACCATTTTGAATGGGCAGAAGATTTTGAGCAGCAATGGCACCAAAAAGTGCTTCTTTTTGTCCATCTATTATTTCAATTTCTAATCCAAGTTCTTGTTTGATCCATGCTGTAAATTCTGAACCATTCGGTGCATCACGGAGTGCAGAAGTTGCAACACATAAAATTTTTGAAACAGGATAATGCTGAGTTGTAGCAATAAACTCTTTAAGTGCTAAGTAAGCACGGTGAATACCTACCGGTTGAAGGTAACCATCAGCTTCGTAGGCACCCTCACCAATTCTAACTTTACTTTTCCTCTCACAGATCAGATGAAAACCATAATCACTGCTTTCTTGGTATATGACCAATCTAGCTGAGTTGGAACCAATATCGATTACAGCTGTGCAAGGATACATAAAGTTTTAAAGTTCTAGTTCTAATTGAGCAAATTTAAATTTAAGTTCCTCAACACTTTCGACATTGTCCGGGTCAGAGCCAATACAATCTACAGGACAAACTGCAATACATTGAGGTTCATCATAATGTCCAACACACTCTGTACATCGGTCTGAATCAATGATATAAATTGGATCGTTCTCTTCAATCGCTTCGTTAGGACACTCTTCTCTACAAGCGTCACACGCTATACATTCATTTGCAATTAATAATGCCATTTTCTTTACTCACTTATAATTTATTATGTGTTCTGTTTTATATCTTAACAAAGCTTACGCTTTATTTAAAAAAGACTCTTTATATATAAGTTATAGCTATAAAATCCTTATATGAACATATAAATTAAAATTATGATATATAAGGAGAGGAGGGGTAAAGAATTCTAATTTTTTAATAAAAAACGATCTAATGGAAATTTAATACTAGCAATGGCACCTGTGCCATTTTTACGATTTTTTAAATCAATAATAACACCCATAGATTCAGCAGCATTATGTGCTATGAAGAGTCCTAATCCAGCTCCAGTGGATTCTAAAGATCTTTGGAATGGTGCAAAAACGTCTTTTTCAGTGTCAATACCACACCCCTCATCAATAATTTCAATAATAAAATTTTCACTGTCCATTCTGGTCTCTAAGCTGACAAGACCATTTTCCGGTGTAAAACGTAGTGCATTTTGAATGAAGTTTTGAAAAATTTGCATAAAAAGTAAGGGTTGTACATTAATTTTAAAATCCGGAACAGAAAAATAATAGATAAATTTTCTATTTTGAGATTGTGCAAGCAATTCATACTCTTCTGCTTTGGTTGCCATAAGTCGTATTAAGTTTATTCTTTGAGGTTTTTCAAATTGAGCACCTTCTGCACGTCCATACTCTAAAATATTGTGAATCATAGCATTCAGTGTATCTATAGAGTCTATGTTTTGTATAAGGGTTTCCCGTATTTTGTCTTGCTGCTTATGTTTCATAAGTGTAATTTGATTCTTTAGACGCATAACGGCAAGTGGGGTCTTAAGTTCATGTGCTGTTCCTACATACAATTCTCTTCTATAGTTGATAAACGTCGAAATTCTGGTCATAAGTAGGTTGAGCGATTCTCCTAATTTTTTAAATTCAGAAGGTAATCCCTTTAGTTCTATTTGATGAATCATACTTTCATTCATGTCTGTAAATCTTTTTGTTAATGTCTCTAATGGTTCCATTATTTTTTTAGAGAGCATGCTGGAATAAAGAAGAATGGCAACAATACCGAAGATAACAAAAGCAGAGATGATCCAATAGATATTGGAAATGAAGGTTTCTTCTTTCGTAATATTGCGTTTAATGACTAAATAACTGTCATAAGAGGTATAGTGCTGAGCAAACTCTAAATAGTTTTGACCATTTTCTTCATATGCGTTGATACCTTTAGGTTTGTTCTTTCTCTCATCAAATGATGCAATTAAAATTTCATAGTTGGACATGGCTTTAAATAAGGTATTGTCTATCTTTGCATTATAATCTGCCGGATTAGGATAGGTTTTAATGATGTAGTTCGCCTGTTGACGCATTTCTTGTTTTATGTTGTTGATAAATATTTTTGAGAAAAAAATGGTTAGAATGACTGATATAAGAACAAGAGATGCTGTCATTCCGACAGCAAGCTCAATGATGAAACGTTTTCTTAAGCTCCTTTGGGAAAGCAAAATCTATAACCTCTTCTTCTTACGGTTTCTATAGTAGTGATGTTTAATGGTTTGTCCATTTTTTGTCTAATTTGATTAATTGCAACTTCAATAACATTTGGTGTTACCAACTCAGGCTCTTCCCAAATGGCATCAAGAAGCTGTTCTTTTGAAACAATTTGATCTTTATGCATTGCTAAGTGTGTGAGTACTTCAAACGGCTTACCTTTAAGCTCAATTTCTATACCTTCGTAGATGATTTTTTCTTCTTCAGGGTTAATAATAAGTTCATCAACCTCAATAATGTTTGAACCACCAAATCTAAGTTTAGCTTCAATACGTGTTGTTAGTACTTCAAAGTCAAAAGGCTTTCTAACATAATCATCAGCACCGGCTTTAAGTGCTTCAATTTCACTGTCTCTGTCATCTCTAGCAGAAAGAACAATGACCGATGTCTTAGGTGCTTTTGCTTTAAGTTTCGTGATCATATCTATACCATTACCATCCGGAAGCATCCAGTCCAATAACACTAAATCATAGTTTCTAATACCTAGAAAGTATTCACCATCTTTGATATTTCCAGCCACATCATTTTGATATCCGAACTCTTTAAGTCCATCAGATAGGGTTTTGCTTAGTGTTACTTCATCTTCTATTATTAAAATTCTCATTATATTTGAAGTTCCTTTTTCTGTATTTTTTTTAATATTATAACACAAAATTATTATAGTTTAAAGTTTTTTTAAAGAATTAGCAATAATTTATAAATATTTGCAGAAAATCGTAAATGTTTTATTTTGTTTTTGGATATTTTGTAACGTTTTTTAGTGTTTATGTTTTTTCCATCTTATGGAGAGGGCTACTTTTGCGTTATTAATAATGTCAGGTTTGGTGATTTTGAGGTTATATTTTACAATTTGAGGGTAGTTTTCTAAGAGTTTATTTTGTATATCACTTAGTGCATCTTCTAAAAGTGTGTATTTTTTTTCAATAATTAAGGTTTCCATTAGTTGAATCACCTCAGCATAATTAATGAACTTATTTGTACTATAAAAGTAATCAATAGTAGCATCAATAACTACTGTTTGCGTTTTAATTCGTTCAAAATCTAAAATACCAATAATAGCAGAGAGGGTGAGTTCTTCTATATGTATGGTCATATAGGTGCTTTTATTGGCAGTGTCCAATTATATAACCTTACCCTCTTCTTTTTTGAAGAGGCGTACAATGTTTGGGATATGTTTGTAAAAAATAACAAATGCAATAATCCAAATAGGTGTATGGGTATGAATTCCGGCTATATCCGGATGGATAATGTGTGATGCAATTAAAAGTACAATTAATCCTATAAGTGATGAAAGTGATGATATTTTCAGTACTTTTCCTGCTATAAACCATGTGGCCATTGCAACAATAGCCGGAATAGGAACCATCACTAGAAGTACACCAAAACCGGTAGCAACACCTTTGCCACCTTCAAACATTAAGAAAGGACTAAAACAGTGACCCAAAACACTCAACACAGCGATGGTCCAAAGTACGGATTCATTAGCCCCCAATGCCATCGCGATTAAAAGAATGATCATTCCTTTGGTTGCATCGAGTGTAAAGGTAGCAATGGTCAGTTTTTTAGCCAAATGAGGAGCCTTCTCTTTAAGTACTCTAAGTACATTGGTAGCACCTATGTTTCCACTTCCTTCATTTCTAACATCAACGCCTGCAAAAACTTTTGCCAAGATAAATCCAAAAGGTACACCGGCTAAAAGATACGCACTTAAATAAAGTAAAATGTTTTGATTCAATAAAAAATCCATAAAATCTCCATGATATGTTAACGATTATCGCAATTTTAACTAAAAATATGGTATTTTTTCCTAAAATCTATCTTAAGATAAAAGATATGAAGATTAAAAAGGTATAAAATATGAGCATAGATTATAAAGCAGAAATAGAGCGATTAAAGGCAAAACTTCCTGTAACGGTAGTGGGACATTATTATCAGCGTGATGAAGTATTTGAAATGGCAGATATTACCGGCGACAGTTTAGAGTTGGCACGAAAATGTAAAGCTGATGCGAATCCATGGGTTGTTTTTTGTGGTGTTGGTTTTATGGGACAAAGTGTTAAGGTTATTGCTCCCCAAAAACGTGTACTTATGCCAAAAATTGCTTGTTGTGCGATGGCGAGAATGATTGATGGTTCATATTTCGATGACTCTGTAGCGTATATGGTAAAACATGGTATTGAGAAAGAGAATATTTTACCAATCACCTACATCAACTCTGACGCTTCAGTAAAAGCCAAAGTAGGAGAGATGGGTGGAATGGTCTGTACCTCTTCAAATGCTTACAAAATTATCGAAAAAGGTTTAGAGTCGGGTAAAAAGATTCTTTTTGTTCCTGATAGATGTTTAGGACAAAACTTTGCAAACTCTATGAACTTAAAATCATGTGTTATTGGTGTGGGTGATTGTGACCCTAAAGAGGCAGATGTGATCTGTTTTAATGGTTTCTGTTCCGTTCACCAACTTTTTACTTTAGATGATATTGCGTTCTATAGAAACAAATACCCCGGAATTAAAATAGCCGTTCATCCGGAGTGTGACCCGGCTATTGTTGACGCTGCTGATTTTGCAGGATCAACTTCACAACTTATTAAGTATGTGAACGATTTAGACCCGGAACAAAAAGTAGCCATTGGGACGGAGTACAACTTGGTAAATCGAATGCGTCAAAAAAATACTTACGTGCTCTCCTCAACCAAGCCTGAGTGTCCTACCATGAATGAGACGACGTTGGAAGATTTGTATAAAACATTAAAATCTATAGAAGATAATGCACCGATTAATGAGATTTTTGTGGATGAACACACGGTGAAGTATGCCAATTTAGCATTAGAGAGAATGTTGGCAATCAAGTAGGGACAACGCCTCCGTGCTTGTCCGATGCCTGATATACAAAAACAATTCAAATAATTGATGTCCGAAAATCAAAATAGGCACCGGACAACCACAAGGGGATTGTCCCTACGGATTAATCCTAAAAAACGTACTTCCACTTCCTGAAAAATACCACCCCTCTTTAGCCTCTTTTTCAAGTTCAGGGTAAGCGATGAGTGAGGCTTTATACAAATCGTTTGCCATAACAGCATCTATTTTTGATAAGACTTCTTTTGATGAAAGCTTTTCCCACCCTTCAAATGTCGTAGGCTCAATTTTATCGAGCAAATTTTGTTTAAACGTTTTATAAACCAATGCTGTATCGCAGTGTATGTTTGGGGTATAGAGTTCGATATCCAAAGGCTCTTCATCAAACTTTTCTACAACCTCACCAAACCCTGAAACATTGGCTGCGTTATAGTCGTAGACAAAGAAAGGAATATCGGCCCCAACGGTTGAACCTATTTTGGCTAGAGTAGGAGTGTCGATGCCCAGTTTGCACACCTCATTAAACAGACGCATAAATGCAGCAGCATCTGAACTCCCACCACCTAAACCTGCACCTTGGGGAATGTTTTTTTTAACCACAACTTTGTGGTATTTGAAAAAGTCATTAATGATGCATTCATTCATGTGTTCTTTGATAGCAAGATAAACTTTGTAGATGGTATTGGACTCTGTCGGCACATCATCACAACCCTCTATGGTAAAACGCTCACAGTTGGCAGGAACAAAGGAAATGGTATCGTAAAGGTTAGGGACTTTTACAAAACGTGAAAGTAGCGTATGGTAGCCATTTTTATGTCCTGTTATTTTTAGAAAGGTGTTTATTTTTGCGTGGGCTTTAATGGTCATGGGGTTCCTTATAATTAAATTCTCTCACTGGCTTTTTGATACACATCCATATCATCTCGTTTCCCAATAGCAATAATTTCAACCACAATAATGTCATCGATAATTCTATAAACAATACGAAGTTTCTTTTTATCAGCATACATTTTTCGGTATTCTGTTAGGTCATACCCTGCTTTTTTGCCAAGAGGTAGACCCAACTCTGGAGAGTTTTCTAACTTTTTAAACTGTTTAAAAATTAAAATCTTTTGATTGTGTGAGAGTTCAGAGAGGTCATTGTCTGCCTCTTCTTTTAAGACAACTTTATAACTCATCTATAGAGATGCCATGTCGTTTCATTGATGCTTCAAGTGAGATGCTTTTTGAATTTTTTCGCTCTTCTATCTTTTTTGCCATCTCTATATGCTCTAAGGTATCATAAGCTTCTTTGAGCCGTTCATACTCTTCGATATTAATAAGAACAGCTTGAAGTTGATTATTTTTAGAGATAGCCAATTTTTCTTTTGTATGTTCCAATATGCTGTTTAAAGCAGTTGAAAAGCTTCTTGCCATATCGGTAGCAGATATAATTTCATTTCTTGTATAAGCTATCATTTTACATCCTATTCTATGTATTATTTTACATATAATACTACATTGTAAATCTATTTTAACTGAGATTGAAACTTATGTACTCGATTCAATTTATATTTGTGATTCGACCCTTATTATAATAAATTACAACTTTTGAAACATCCCCTCTATCACTTTTGGACTAATTCTATAGCCATGGCTCAATGCACTATCTAAAAACTCTTTTGCTTCTTTTTTGGTTAAAAACTCTTTTTTTATATTCAAATAGATTATCCCCAATAATCCAATAATCTTCAAACCTTGTCCCATGGCTATCTTTCGACCTTTTTTCTCGTCGATTATCAGTTTGCTTTGCAACTCCAATGCCAAAACAATGGCTTCGCTCTCACCTAAATCCAATACCAATTTTAGAGTCTCTAAAGTCTCAGACTCTTTAGGTTTTTGTATGGTTATAAAAGTAGGCAGTTCAATAGACCTCTTTACCGAGATTTCACTATAAACAGCCGAAGGGATAATGATGTTAGGAAAAAGATTAGAGAGCAACTCCATACGATTTAAATCAAAAAGTATAATCAGTGTGGTGCTGTCACTAACAATCATAAGAAGCTCTCTATAAACTTCATATCCTCTTCAAAATCATAATCTATTATATCTACACCCATCAGTGAAAGCAGTTTTAACGCTTCTTCATGGGTTTTATTTAGTGCCTTAGCAAACTGCCCCAAACTTAAAAAGCCTTTTTTATAAGCATCTATCATCAACGCTGTTTTTAATCCCTCGGTAACAATGCTATCATCAAAAGAGAAAGCCATACCTATGGGCTTGCTATGTTTGGTTATCATGGTGTATTCATCTGCTTCTAACGAACGTGTTAACAGGGCAGGATTGGTTTGTAACTCTTTGATTCCTATGGTTTGCATAATGTTCCTTTTTGAAGTACTTACTTTTGGTAGTATATCATGTTTAGGTTAAAAACTTAATACTCTAACTTTCTTTTTTATTATGGTCAGGTACTTATCTATCGTAGTGGCATAATGAAGAATGAGGGGTAGTAAACTTCTGTACTCGATTCAATTTATATTTCACTTCTCCATCTTTTATCTCTATAACCGAAAAAAAGTTTGCAGTCTCAACCCAATACTCTCCATTTTCTTTGGTTTCAAAATAGTCGATAGAGAGTTTTTTACCAAGTTCCATATATTCTGGGTCACCGGTGTAGATGTTTTTAGGAATTTTCAAATACTTTAACGGGTCAAGAGCTTTTTCATTGTCAAAATAAAAATCCCCTTCATTAAGTCGTTTTAAACTTGATAGCGTTCCATCTACACCTAATGTATCGGAGATAATGGCTCCTAGTGAACGAATATAGGTGCCTTCCGAAACGGTTGTCTCAAAATGCACAAAAGGGTGATTGTAGTGAATGAACTTGATGTTGTATATGGTAGAGGTTATGGTTTTTAATGTAACCTCTTTTCCTGCACGTGCTAAGTCATAGGCTCTTTTACCGTTTACTTTTTTAGCAGAAAATTTAGGAGGGTAGTAGGTGAGTTCTCCTTTTAAATCGGCTAAAGCTTGTTTGATATCTTCTACGTTCAGTTCAGGTATGATTTTAATGGAGTCTACATTTTCAATGTCCAAACTTTCAGAGTTGGCACCCAACCATAAGGTAGCAGCGTAAGTTTTGGGTGTTTTTCTAAGGTACTGAAACAGTTTGGGGTATTGTCCTGTCGCAACAATAAGACAGCCCGTTGCAAAAGGGTCGAGGGTACCTGAAAAACCTACTTTTTTGGTGTTGTATTTTCTTTTTACATACCCCATATAGCCGTTAGAAGAACGGAAGATGGGTTTGTTTACGACAAATAATCTGTTCATTTACACCGACTGTACAAAAGAGCTTAAAATCTCTCTTTTGCTACCACCAAAGTTTATTCTTAATTTGTATTCTCGTCCTGATTTGGTAGAGCTTTGAACCCGTCCGATGCCAAAGATTTTGTGTTTTACCAAGTCACCTCTTTTAAATTCAGACTGTTTGGTGATTTTTAAACTGCTGTCATTAATTAGTCCTGATTCTCCTAAGAAACGACTTTTGTCAATACGTTTTCTTTGACCTTTATAAAATCGGCTGTCAACATAACACAGTGTTAAATCAGATTTAGCACGGGTAATGGCAACGTACCCTAAACGACGTTCTTCTTCCATGTTGCATCCATCACCAAGTAGAGGAAAAAATTCTTCTTCTAGTCCGATGACATAGAGGTGTTCAAACTCTAAACCTTTCGAGGCATGAATACTCATAATGGTAATGGCATTCTCATCGAGTTGATCTTGTTCACTCTGCAATGAGATATCATTTAAAAATGAATCCAATGTGATATTGGGGTTTTTTAGTATGGCTTCTCTAAAGTATCCATAAAATTCATCAATATTGAGTATGCGTTCCTGTCCATCGACCATAGCAGCATAATGGTTTTTCAGACCAATCAACTCTTCAAAGAGTTCTAAAAAGTTATAAAGTGAATTCTCTATTTCAGTTTGTAGGGTTTGAATGTGTTCGGCAAACTCTTTAAGAGAGGTAGCAGCTTTTTTACTTATGATGCCAGTAAGTGTTGCTAGGTCAGTGTTGGCAATGAGTGAAAAAAGAGAAGAATGCTGTTTAAAAGCTACTTTTTTGAGTTTGTCAATAGAGACTTTACCAATACCTCGTTTGGGTTTGTTGATAATCCGTTCTAAAGAGAAGTCATCATTTGGGTTTGCTAAAACTCTAAAATAGGAGATAATGTCTTTAATCTCTGCTCTATCGTAGAAACGCATGCCCCCCAAGAGTTTAAAGTTTAAGCCCTCTTTGGTAAAACCTTCTTCTAGTGAACGTGAAAGGGCATTGATTCTATACAGTACAGCAATTTCATCCGAAGGGACACCTTTGTCGAGTAGCGATTTTATTTCTCTAGCAATACTGCGTGATTCTAAAGACTCATCTAAAGAGTGAAACAGTTTAACGGCTGGACCCTCTCCTTTATGTGAAGTGAGTACTTTCCCTATACGTTGACTGTTGTGCTCTATCAGTTCATTGGCAGCTTTGAGTATGGGGGTGGTTGAACGGTAGTTGGTTTCTAGTTTTACCGTTTGGGTATTTTTAAAATGATCAGAAAATTCTAAAATGTTACGAATATTTGCACCACGCCAACCGTAAATACTTTGGTCATCATCCCCTACCACACAGAGGTTGTTGTGTTCTGAGGCTAAGAGTTCTAGAAGTTTAAATTGTAACTCATTGGTATCTTGGTACTCATCCACCATGATGTATTGGTAACGCTTTGAGGTCTCTTTACGAAGTTCATCATCTTGTGCTAAAATTTGGTAGGTCAACATGAGCAGGTCATCAAAGTCAACCAAATTGTTTTCAATAATCTCTTTTTCATACGCTTTATAAATAATAGCAATCTTTTTATAGTCCGGAAGTTCTGCTTTTTTAATAATTTCATCAGCTGTGAGAAGCGTGTTTTTATATTTAGAAATTTCAGAATTAATAAAAGCAATGTTTAGATCAATCTTATGCTCTTTGGCAATACGTTTGATGATACGTTTTTTATCATCTGAATCAATAATAACAAAGTTGTTTGCACGTCCCAATTTTTCAATGTGAAATTTTAAAAAAAGAAGACCAAATTTGTGAAAAGTACAGAGAAGTGGCATGGAAGAGGTGTGATTGTTAATGAGTGCATTGGCACGTTCACGCATCTCTTTTGCTGCTTTATTTGTAAATGTTAATGTTAAGGTGTTTTGAGGATCAATTCCAACCTCACCTATAAGATATGCTAATCTTGTTGTGAGTGTTTTAGTCTTCCCACTCCCGGCACCAGCCAAAATAAGTTGAGGACCATCGATATGTTGAACTGCTTTTTGTTGTGCGTCATTTAGGGATTCTAGTACTTTTTGCATTCTTTAATTATAACACCTTATATATTAATATTTAATAT
>JAHJJU010000075.1 GCA_018822805.1 bacterium | reverse complement strand
TTTTATTTTTAATATCTATTTTTAATTTAAAAAGAGATTTTTCATTAAATTAAGCTCTTAAATCTGGGGGAAAGAAGTTGTAATAAATAAAGGTAGGGAGAGAGTATTGGTTTTCAGTCAAGTTAAAATAACATATACACCATAATTAACTGAAATAACTACAACTTCTAAATTTAAGAGCTTCCAACATCATAATGCTAATAGGTTACAAAATTATAATAGTACAATTACCATTTGATTACAAAAGAAAAAAATAAACATAATTCAATAAAAATTATTAAAAAAATAGACAATAACATTTTATTTACTAAAAATATTACCACTTTGTTATCAATTCATAGTACACTATCTTTATGAAAACTCAATCATTAGAAATTGTAATCATCGAAGATGAAGAAGATATTTTAGAACTTATTGAATACCATTTACAAAAAGCAGGGTATGAAACCATGGGCTTCCTCTCAACAGAAAATGTTGAACGATTTTTAGAAGAAGAACGTCCTGCACTTATGATCGTTGATCGAAACCTTCCCGGTTGTGAAGGTAGTGAATTTGTAGCAGGACTTAGAGCTTATGGTTGCAATATCCCCGTTATTTTTTTAACAGCCAAAGACAAAGATCAAGATCTTGAAGAAGGATTTAAGAGAGGAGGTGACGACTACATCTCTAAACCTTTTAAACCTAAAGAGCTTATTTTACGGGTTGAAGCTCTACTGCGTCGTGCCGGTGTCACATCGAACGATAAAGTAAAATATCGAGACTTAACACTTGATATCCCAAATCGCACACTGACCATTGAAAATAATAGAATTGATCTCACCAATTTAGAATTTAAACTTCTACACACGTTTATCAAACATCCAAACACCACTTTAGAACGCGATTTTTTACGTGATGAAGTATGGGGAGATGACAGTGCAAACTTTCACGACAAAACCATTAATGTCACCATTAACCGACTTAAGAAAAAAATTGATCCCAAAGGTGAGAAAGAGTATTTTATGCCGGTTTGGGGTGTAGGGTATAAATTGGTTTAAATATTTCATGTAATATTTTTGTAACCACTTTGTTATAAACTTATCCTCATGAAAAATCAAACATACAAATCCATATTTATATCAGACCTACATTTAGGTACCAAGTATGCACAAACTGAAGCGTTCTTAGATTTTATTAAAAACAACGAAGCCCAAAACCTCTATTTGGTAGGAGACATTATTGATGGTTGGGCCATTAAACAGAAGTTTCGTTGGAAACAATCGCACTCAGATGTCATTCAAAAAGTACTTAGAGCTGCCCGTAAAGGAACTTCGGTCTATTATATAACCGGAAACCATGATGAATTCTTACGCTCTTTTTTACCTCTACTTCTGGGTGACAATCTCACCGTTTCAAATGACATAGACTATCAAGGAATTAATGGTAAAAAATATTTTGTAACCCATGGAGATATTTTTGACACCATGACCATTACCAAAAAATGGCTGACCATTTTTGGAGACATGGGCTACGACTTTCTCTTAAATCTTAATCCCCTTATTAATTTTGTACGAAGAAAACTGGGAATAAAACGTTATTGGTCACTCTCGGGACAGCTCAAAGACAATTTAAGAAACTCCCTACATTTCATAGAAGATTATGAGAACATCTCTACCCAATACGCCAAACATACCGATTATGATGGTGTGATTTGTGGGCACATCCATAAAGCCGACATTAAAACCATCAATGGAGTGGAGTACATGAACTCAGGAGACTGGGTGGAGTCCTGTACGGCTTTGGTCGAAACATTTGAGGGAGAGTGGAAAATCATTAATTGGAGAAATGAATAAAAATAACCATTTTAAAAACTTAGAATCCAATAATCAATTGTTATAGAAAAATAGCATACAATCTCACACATATTAATTTGGGTGGAATAGATATAAAATTGTAAGGGAATTTAAAAATGGAAAAGCGTGTAAATTTAGTCAATAACTTATTTGGGGGTCTTACAGCAGCCGTTATTGCATTACCACTTGGATTAGCATTTGGTGTGGCCAGTGGATTGGGAGCAGCAGCAGGAATTTACGGAGCAATTATTCTTGGATTCTTTGCCTCACTGTTTGGGGGAACCCCCACACAAATATCCGGTCCAACCGGTCCTATGACCGTTGTTATCGCTGCTGCTGTCATCAGCTTAAATCATGATATAACCTTAATTACGACCACAATTTTTTTAGCAGGTATATTACAGATTCTATTTGCTCTGTTTAAAGTCGGAAAGTTTGTACAGTATATCCCCTATCCTGTTATTTCAGGTTTTATGAGTGGTGTTGGCGTCATCATTATTATTTTACAAATCAATCCCTATCTTGGATTGCAGAGTGATGCTTCGGTTGTAAACATTTTATTCTCTCTGCCCTCCAATATTACTGATACAAGTTTAGAGGCATTTTTATTGGCAACGGCAACACTCTCAATAATGTTTTTTACCCCACAAAAAATTGCAAAAATTATACCGACGCCACTCATTGCTTTAACCCTACTCACCCCATTAAGCATCTATTTGAATTTTCATGTTCAAACCATCGGAGAGATACCTACAACGCTACCATCCATTACCTTACCTACATTCAATCTTAAACACTATAAAACAATCATTACCCTAGCTGTAACACTAGCTATTTTGGGTACGATTGATACACTACTCACATCAATCGTAGCCGACTCAATTACCAATACCAAACATAAACCAAATCAAGAATTAATAGGACAAGGTATAGGCAATAGTCTCTGTTCAATTTTTGGTGCCGTTCCCGGGGCAGGAGCTACCATGAGAACGGTCATCAATGTAAAAAGTGGAGGTACAAATAAAATCTCAGGGATGTTTCATGCACTTGTGTTATTGGTCATTGTCATCTTTTTAGCACCACTTGCATCACAAATACCTTTAGCTATTTTGGCCGGAATATTAATAAAAGTGGGAATTGATATTTTAGATTATAGATTTCTTGCTATTTGGAGAGACAGTCCAAAACATGATTTAGCTGTTATGCTCTCAGTATTTTTTATCACTATTTTTGTTGACCTTATTACAGCCGTTGGTGTAGGTATTGTCCTCTCTTCCTTACTCATCGTATATCGAATCACCAAAGAGACACAAATCACCTTATCCAATGACAATGAAGAGACCATAAAGCAAACGTATAATTTAGATAGTTTAGAAGAGAAGAAAATAAGAGTACTCAAAATAAACGGTGCTTTTTTCTTTGGTTCCTCTACAGCTTTTGAAAGTAAAGTAACCTCTGTATTGGATATTGAAACGATGATAATCGATCTTAGCAATGTTCCATTTATTGATATCACGGCAATATTTACGTTAAAAGATTTAATACTAAAACTACAAAAAGATGATATCAAAGTCATTATAGTATCCGGAGAACAACATAAAAATGAATTGTTAAAATTCAATAAAATGAATGCTTTTGACAATGTTAAATTTTATAACGATATAGATAAGGCAATAGAAGGAATTTAATTAAGTTGTATGTATAATAAAAGTGACCGTATAAAAGAAAGGATAAACTCATGAAAAACAGCGTTGTAACTATCGAAAGTATTGAAAACAATAGCTTTGGTACAGGATTTGTTATTGATAGTGATACCAAAGGTGTCTATGTTTTAACCTGCCAACATGTTTTAGACGATGTGGTCACGCCGATTGTGGACAATGTTCTAGCCAAAATTGTTGCCACAGGTGACTTTATAGATATGGCTGTACTCTATGTGAGCAAACTGCATCTTGAACCTTTCCCTTTACAAATAGACAAATGCGATAGCCTTGATGTTGATGTGATTGGATTTAGTAACTTTAATCAATCGGTTACCCAGAAAAAACACATTAATGCGACCCTCTATAAAGAGTCTATTGAACTTCACTCTAAAAAAAATGACCTCTTTTATAATGTACGAAAAATTAAAGCCAATGATGGATTTAACTTTGATCGAGGAAACAGTGGTTCCCCTGTTATCTGTAAAAATAGTGGGAAAGTCATTGCAATGATTAGCAATAAAGAGGGAAGTGATATCGGTTATGCTGTAGATATTGCCAACCTAAAAGAGGTCTGGAAAGATATGCCAACCGATCTCCTGCAAAAATCTGTAGTTAAAATAGAACCTGTCAGTGGTGTTCAAAAAGATAAAGCCCCACAAGAGGAGAATAAAGAATCTAAAAAAGAAAAAAAATTATCACTGCTTACCTACCTCTTATTCTTTATAACTGCTATAGGTATTTTTGTTGCTACTTATCTCTATTTATCACATACTCCATTAGTAAAACTTGTTCCACCCAATACAATAGAAGAGACTAAAGTTGATAGCAAAACTTCAGAAATAGAAGCAGCAAGAAAAGCTGAAGAAGTAAAAAAAGCTGAAGCAACGAAAAGATTACGCTATAACAATGCACGTGCATTAGAAGAAAAAGGTTTTCAAGCTTTAGTTGATAAAAAATATCAAATTGCTTTAAAAGCATTTGAAAAATCTGAAGCAACTTACCCCTCTTTTCACCAAGTTAAAGAGATCAGTAATCTTTTGAAAAGTAACATCAACAATATGAATAAAACGGTAACCAAAAGAAAAGTACTTCAAGAAATTATTAATAAATATTCAAAAGATGTACCTAAAAACTTAATTGCACAACTAAAAAAACAACTTATTTTACCTCAACTCATCCTACCACGCCATACACGTGAAGTTAAAGAGCTAAACCGAACACATAGTCAACCTATAAGAACACTTGATCTTGATAAATTCAGATTAAACAAGCCTCAAGCTGAATGATTCAAGCTTCAGGCTTGTTCATTCATGCAACACCCCTATTTTAACGGATATCTCTCCATTTTAACAGCTTCTAGTCCTGTTTTTTGATCTATTTCAACTTCTTTATGAACATGTATGACAGGTTTTACATGAGCATCTCGTCCATAAATGTAACCCTGCTCTTCCACTATAACCTTGTAGGCTTTATTGAGTTGAATCGCTCTACTCATGGTAGGAACAATAAGATGTGATATATCATTATGCAGGGTTTCAAGTTCTGAAATTTTTGTCGTACCGTTAGATTCAAAAAACTTCTCCATCACTTCCATATTGTCTCTGAACTCATCACCTGAATGGTTGTTTTGTAAATAGAGGCTGTACTCATATCGTCCATCAGCCAAGATTGGCTCTTTTATATTTTTGAACCCATTTTTGAGTTGACTCCAATGACTCCAACCCATCTGTGCTTGTGTGTGGTCAAACTTTCGTGGAAAGACAAAGGTACTGTCGACAACAGCTCCTATGGTTGAATGACACCCGATACAATAAAGTGTCTCTTCATAGGTTTGTGGTCGTAAATACCCCTCTTTGTCCTCTATAAATCCTTGATACTTCCATCCATAGCCGTTATCTAACCCCTCTTCCATATTCCCCAATACGGTTTTAAGGCGATCAGGAAAATCGTGACGCTCTTTCACCTCTGCCGTCATTCCATTTTGAATTTGTGGGTAGCTGTTCCAGCCGTATTTTTTAGCATAACGAAGCTCTTTCATACGTGGGGACATGGCGATGCTCTTATTTTTTTGATGAACATCTATATACCGTACCGTATGCAAGAACTCCGTGCCTTCAGGGTAAAGTCCTGCTGCGATATGAAACTTACCTTCATCATACAATTTTTTGGCATCACCCACATAGGACATATACTCATGGTTTAAAGGTTTCCATTGATAGGTAATTTGTGTGCTATTGTCAAGTTCTCCATTTTTATTTAAATCAATACCCCATCGAGATTCATTGACTTCTTCTATCGTAATATTGCTCTCTTTTATCATCGCTTCGACAATGGCTAAATTTACCTTATACGTTTGTGTGTCAAAGCTTTCATCCATCATCTGAAAGGCTTTTGGCAAACGAATCAATACATCATCGGTCGATCCGTTTGTCGGCCAAAAAGTTCCTAAAAATGGATAATATCCAAAAGCCCTCCAGCCGGTAAATTCTCCTTGTTGATTTTTATCAAACCCTTCATTATCAAAATTAAAATAACAATCAGGAACATACCCCTCCCACTTTTTATTGTCATTAAAATCCCATCTACTTGGCAGATTTTGAAGTTGCTCAGCTAAAATAATTTGCTTTTTATCGTTAAAGTAGTTCTCTTTTCGTACATAGTTTAAAATGGTCTCATCACTTATGGCATTAACCTCATCCCTTCTATCTTTAAACAAATTGCTAAAACGATTTACTTTACTATACTCACTAAAAAGCAAACACTCTTGTAACTCCCAATCATCCATGTAGTTAGGTCGATTAGAATGTACATGACAATTCATACATGGATTATGTAATCTTCCATCATCATCTTTTGTTTTCGTATAACACTGAGAGGGAATGTACGCTGCTTTATTGTTTACAATCTCTTTAGAAGTGAGTAGAATTGAAGTGTTTTGTTTGTTCTTTTGGGAACTACTACAACCCCAAAAAACCATAATGATAAAAAAAACAACCTTTTTAACCATCATGCTGTTCTTATTTCAATTTCACAGGTCCTAAAACCCCGATAGAAGATTGACCCTTGTCGGCTAAATCTTTACTAGGATGTTGCGTTACAGCCGTCATGTATGCCCAACCATTAATGTTTTCATACCAAAAGAGTGACGTACTCTCGGCTTTGAGAGGAACGGTAATCACCCTTGTTAAGTGTTTACTTTCTAAATCATACGCCCAAATCATATTGTTTTCATGACTCGTAGTATCTTCAGCAATACTTAGAATATTGCTACCTTTTAAGATACTAATGTTATCAGGATTGGCAATGCTATTAACAGCACAAGAGTTTCCATGCACATCTTTTTCTATCATTCTACCTGTTAGCACTGCTTTCATTTTAACGGCTTTATAATCATTATCGAGTTCAAGCTCATAAATGGCACCACAACGGTTATAAGGCAATTTAATATCGTTGTTTCCACCTCTATCGTAGAAGCTATTGGGAGTATTGGCTTTTTTAAAATCTTCCATACCCTTTTCAATCGTACTCATAGAAACATAGAGCCTGTTGGTCAAAGGGTTATAGCTAACCCCCTCCTCTTTTCTAAACTCGGTACTTCCCCCTTTTAACGCTGCATATCTTCGACTCTCTACTCTAGAGACCACTTTTTCATCAACACCCTTTTTTAGTTTTAGACACTCATGCCCCGATAAAGTATTAATCGAGCTAAATCCTAAAGGACACGTATTATCTTTGATATTGGCTGTTTCAAAAAAGTCTGAAAATTTGGGTTTTTTTGCTACTTGCGTACGTATCTCGGCATCAGTTGCATGACCCAAATCCATCCATGAGAGGGTAAACGCTCCACCGTCTTTGGCACTAATCTGCTTGACTTTAGCAACATAGAGCCTACCGGAGCTCAAATCTTCTGCCCTATCGGCAACAAATCTAAACAACCCCACATTGGTTCCGTCATCGGACATATAGACCGTTTTTTTATCGGGCATCACATACGACACCTCATGTGAAAATCGACCCATGGCGTAGTGTTTACTGTAGTTGGGTGTTCCATCGGCAGAAATTTTCACTTCAGGAACCCATCCGTAATAGTAAGGATTGCTTTGATTCATATCTCCTCCAAAAAACTTAGCCGTTTCATTATAATAAGAATTTTTACTCCATCCTTTTATATCTCTGTTGACTTCAACATCTCTAGCATCAGCCTCATACTCTTCACTTCCCAAATGGGAATTCCAAGGAGTAACCACACCGGCACAGTGAGTAAACCCTCCAAATTCAGACTTTTGGCTAACATACTGAAGCGTATCTTTTTTGGGTGTTAATTGCCCCGTAGTTGTATCTTGATTCAGTTCAAACATATACATTGCACCAATGGCACACTCAAATTGACTCACCATATAGAGCTTTCCGTTTTTTTGAAGAATAGAGGAGAAATCAAGCCCTGCACCCTCGCCACTGTTGGTACCGTTACAGATATAATCACTTCCATCTTCAAACAAAATGGGCTTGTCCTTGCTGTCTTTGAGCAAGCCAAAGGTTTCATTGTTGTCTTTATGCCCTGTCACCATCAGTGGGGTAAAATCAATCTGCTGTTCTTGACCGTTTAGAATAACTTTTTTCGTTGTTTGCAAGGTTACTTTTTGGCTTTCAGATTTTGGCATTGAAATCTCTGCAAATCTCATCGACTTGATATCGCTATCTCCATATGCCATAAAACTACCGGCTAGTACCAACATCAATGAAAGTACGCTGTTGTTAAACATTAGAACTCCTTTTTTTGTTAATGAGTCAAAGTATAGCAACAGCTCATACAAAGAATACTTTATAAAATCTAAAAATTATAACTTAGGATTCCCATCTTCATGAAACCACTCAATAATCTTCCACTCTCCCTCAAATGTCTCAACCAATGCTGTACAAGACTCTACCCAATCGCCTGAGTTTTTATATTCAATCGCTTCTATTGTTTTTATTTCTGCTTTATGAATGTGTCCACAAATGACACCATCATAACCCTTATGCTTTGCATGATTAGCAAGAATGGTCTCAAAATCCGTAATAAAACTGACCGAACTTTTGACATTGTCTTTAACATACTTTGAAAGTGACCAATAACGTCGAATTCCTAAACCTCTACGAAAAAAGTTCAAGGTATGATTAAGGTTTAAAAGCATTCCATAACCATAATCTCCCAATACTGCTAACCATTTTTTAGTTAAAGTAATCGAATCAAAAAGATCTCCATGAGTAACAAAATATCTTTTTCCGGCAACACTTTTGTACTCTGCTTCATTCATTACCTGTAAGTTGTCTCCTAAAATCAAGGGTAAGAAAGGTCGTAGAAACTCATCATGATTGCCCGTTACAAAATAAACATTTGTGCCTTTTCTAGCTTTTCTAAGTACTTTTTGAATGACATCAGAGTGTGACTGTGTCCAACGAAACTTACGCTTCATCGCCCAACCGTCAATGATATCTCCTACCAAATAGAGATTCTCCGATTTATTCTCTTTCATAAAGTCTAAAAAGCTTTCAGCTTTTGAAAATTTGGTTCCTAAGTGTATGTCTGAGACAAAAATTGATTTATAGTTCATAAGTTAAATAGTAACTGAATTTAATAACATAAATATAACACCTCCCTTCTATTTATGTTATAAAAATGTAACTTTATTTTCTTATACTCAACATTCTCCTTAACTTAAAACATACAAGGAATTCCATTGAAAAAGAAAATAAAAGTTTTACTCTTTACCGACACACTCTGTGACCTCAATGGGGTCTCGAGATTTATTCAGGACATGGCAAAAGAAGCTATAAAAAAAGAGGTTCAACTTTTTATCATCACCTCTACTGCCAAAGAAGATTGCCCTACACTACCCAATATTTATAACATCAAGCCCCTCTTGAAAATGGAAATGCCCTTTTACAATCAACTCGATTTGGTTTTTCCCTCCTATCGTGAAATAAAAAGAGTATGTGAAGAGATTCAACCCGATATTATTCATATCTCTACACCCGGATTGGTTGGCTTTTTTGGTCGTTCCATTGCTAAAAAAATCAACATTCCAATTGTGGGTACCTACCATACCGATTTTCCAAAATTTATCTACAACAATATACCTATTCGATGGGTAGAGCAATTAACCATACACATCATGCGATATTTTTATAAAAACTTTACAGCCCTATTTGTACGAAGCAACGAATACATGAAAATTACACAAAAGCATACCCATTTACCCCAAGAGCATATTCATGTGCTACAAGCCGGTATTGATACTTCTAAATTTAATACAAACTATAAAAGCATCAATATTTGGGATGAATATAACGTACCTCAAAACCATACCAAAGCCCTTTATGTCGGGAGACTAACAAAAGAGAAAAACTTTCCCTTACTCTTAGAGTATTGGTCTACTTATTTTACATTGAGTCAAAACAAAAATATCTCTCTTATTGTTGTAGGCAGTGGAAAATTAAATGAAGAAAAATATGCATCCTTTAATGTTAAGTTTCTAGGAGAAAAACGAGGTGAAGCTTTATCAAAAATCTATGCCAGTGCTGATCTCTTTCTCTTTCCCTCAACAACCGATACTTTAGGACAAGTTGCTATGGAAGCCATGTCTTCTGGATTAAGTGTTATTGTAAGTAATAAAGGTGGACCAAAAACACTTATTGACCAAAATAAACCGGCCGGATATGTGCTGGATACAAAGAACAAAGAACTGTGGGTTGAATCCATACATCAATTAATTTCCAATCCGGCACTACGTAAAAAAATGGCAAATAATGGCATCTCTACCATTCAAAATATGGGTATAGAAAAAAGTTTTGAATCCTTTATTGACAAACATATAGAGGTTCTAAATAAAGATGTAATCATCTTGTAATATTAATGTTATGTCTCTGTTATCACTTTTATATAACATTCGAAAAACAATTGGAGAGTATGATGCAAAACGTATTTGTTGTACCCATGAAACGTGTAGATGCTGACTGGAATCTTGCTATCTTAGATTATGATTTTTGTGCCTTTGAATATTGTGAAGAGGTATTGGACATTCCATTAGAATCCATTTACGATGCCCATTTAACCTCACATGGAATCGAAATCAGCTTAATGGATCTCGATGATGTGGTTAATGAAGATTGGTGCATACAGTTAGAACGTATCTCTACTTATGCTTTAGCCTCTTAAAAGTTTTTTTTAAGACAAATCACAATAAAGGAGAACAAAATGGATATTTATTTTATGATACCAATCATTTGGTTAAGTATATTTGCACTTGCCCGTACGATTAAATAAGGTTAGCACTTATGCTAATCCTACAGAGATACACTAAGATTTTTTAATCATTGCATTCTCCTACTTTATTAAATTTTGCTTTACAAATCAAAATTCTTATCTCTACTAATAAGTATATATTTCTAAACTTAACCACCTTATAATAATCTACATTACAGTAACACAGATTACTATAAATAAAAAGGTCAAACCATGAAATTCTACAAGAGAGAAAATAACTAAATAATAATTTTTATCTTTTACTAATTATTATTAAAGTTTAAAAGCGTTATACTTCCTAAACGAAAAGAAATTATCGTTTACTAAAAATTATAAGGAATAAACAAATGAGACAATATGAAAGCTATAAATGTAACAAATGTGGTAATGAAGTAGAGGTCAACCATGTAGGTGGTGGAACACTGGTTTGTTGTGGGCAAGATATGGAGATGATTACTGAAAATTTAACAGCTGTGAACCTTATGAAAGCTTTTGCAGGAGAAAGTCAAGCACGAAACAAATATGAATTTTTTGCCGAAGTAGCTTATGAAGAGGGTTTACATAGAATTGCACGCCATTTCCAAGAAGCAGCCAACAATGAAAAGTACCATGCGATGGCAGAGTTTAAAGCCTACAACAAATTGATCAATGATGTGGAATTGGACACGACACAGAAAAACCTTATCTACGCAGCTGATGGTGAACGCTACGAGCATGAAGAGATGTACCCGAACTTTGCAGCCATTGCTAAAGATGATGGTTTAGATGATATTGCACGACTGTTCAGAGCCATCGGGAAAGTAGAAGTAGAACATGAGCGTGAGTACTTGGCACTAAAAGCTGCACTTGAAGCCGAAGGGTTCTTTGACAGTGAGAAAAACGAAGAGTGGATTTGTGAAGTGTGTGGACACGTTCACCGAGGTAAAAAACCACCAAAATCTTGCCCTTTATGTAAAGTGGGTGAAGAGTATTTTAAAAAGGCATCTGAAGATATCACAGTAGGTTAAAAAGCAATATCGCAATTAAATATTTTAATTATATGATTATAAATGCGACCAGTCGCTTGAGTTTCCTGCTGAAGGAAACCATGCGTTAGCATAGTTATTTGGACTCTGTTCAAATAACATTCCAATTAAATAAAAAAGGATACATCATGGCAAAAAGAGGAAATTCAATTATTAAAGGTTTAGAGATTAATGAGATTATTACCACGCTCAACAAAGCCTATGCAGATGAGTGGTTGGCGTATTATCAATACTTTATAGAAGCCAAAGTCATCAAGGGTATTATGAAAGATGCAGCCATTGCAGAGCTAACCCAACACGCCACCGATGAGCTACGACACGCCAATATGGTTGCCGATAGAATCTTACAACTAGGAGGAACGCCCCTACTCAACCCAAAAGAGTGGTTTACCCATACCAACTGTGGTTATGAAGAGCCAAACAACTTTGATGTGGTGAGTATTTTAGAAGACTCCATTAAAGGAGAACAGTGTGCTATCTCTACCTATTCACTCATAGCCGATATGACCAAAGACAAAGATATCGTCACGTATGACTTAGTGAGTCAAATTTTAGCCGATGAAGTAGAACATGAAGAGGATTTACAGGCTCTTTATGATGATATTACAGAGTTTGTTCAAGATTTGAAAAAGAGTATGGAGGGGTAGTTTTTACCCTCTCCCAAATATGTAGTAAGGAGTTACTATGGTGTATTCTCTTTTGATGATACAATTTATGTTTGTATTAATAGCACTTTTCCTTTTTTGGCAAAGCATCAAGTACTTCCGAGCCATGTGGCGTTACAAACGTATAAAAGCTACCCCATTTCCTACAAGATACAGAATGAAACTACAAACATTCTCTCACTATAATGCTCTTTCCCATGAACATAAAAGTAAACTGCATATTTTAATTTTACTCTTTTTAGACGAAAAAGAGTTCATTGGTGTACAAATAGAGATCACAGAAGAGATGAGAGTGCTTATCGCTTTTTATGCCTCTTTAATGCATTTGGGTTTTGAGATTGGTGAAAAAAACAAGAGTCAAACCATTATTATTTATCCTGAGCATTTTGTGATGAATCATGTAGAATCACAAGGAGGTATAGCCCATGCCAAACGCACCATCGCCCAAGGAGAATCTGCTAATGGTACCGTGGTACTTTCATGGCATGACATTCAACATCATCACCCTTATGACAATGTTATCATTCATGAGTTTGCCCATGAATTAGACTTTGAAGATGGCTTCGCAGATGGTGTCCCTGACATTCATTACTCCAACTATCGCAGTTGGTCTAAAATCTTTACACATGAATTTTTAGCTTTTCAACATCTCATCGAACACGAGCAACCATTGGGTAAATACACCCTCTTAGGAAATTATGCAGCCACCAATGGAGCAGAGTTTTTTGCCGTTTGCAGTGAACGATTCTTTCTATCCCCTGCTGAATTTAAACAAACATTTGAAGAGCTGTATCAAGAACTTATGCAGTTTTATCAACTTGATACGGTTGTATTGTTTGAAACATAAAAAATAAGAGATTAGGTTTTAGGAGAACAATTCTTCTCCTAAAAACCTGAGTTCAACGGAATCAATGCCTCAATTCAAATCAAATCTATCAGCGTTCATCACTCTGTTCCAAGCTGCCACAAAGTCATTGACAAACTTCTCTTTGGAGTCTTCTTGTGCATAGATTTCAGCTATGGCTCTAAGTTGTGAGTTTGAACCAAATACGAGGTCAACTCGACTTGCTCTGTATTTCAACGCACCACTTTTTCTATCTTTGCCTTCAAACTCTTCTTCCTTCTCATTGACACTCTTCCATACGGTATTCATATCAAGAAGATTAACAAAAAAGTCGTTGGTCAGCACACTCGATCTATCGGTAAACACCCCTGTATCGGAACCATCATAGTTGGCTCCTAAAACTCTCATTCCCCCAACCAGTACCGTCATCTCAGGGGCAGTGAGTGTAAGCAGTTGTGCTTTGTCCACAAGCAACGCTTCGGCACTCACAGCGTATTTCTGTTTTTGGTAGTTTCTAAATCCATCGGCAATTGGCTCAAGATGTGAAAACGATGGAGCAAATGTTTGCTCTTGCGTGGCATCGGTTCTTCCTAGACTAAATGGAACCATTATCTCAAAACCTGCTTCACTGGCAGCTTTTTCTATGGCTACACATCCACCTAATACGATGAGGTCAGCAAGTGAAACTTTTTTACCCTCTGTTGCAGCACTGTTAAATTCATCTTGTATGGCTTCAAGTTTTTCTAAAACAACGGCTGTTCCTTGATTAACTTCCCAATCTTTTTGAGGTTCGAGTCGAATTCTAGCTCCATTGGCACCTCCTCGCTTATCGGAGTCTCTATAGGTTGAGGCTGATGCCCAAGCTGTTGAGACAAGCTGAGAAACCAAGAGTCCTGAAGATAGAATTTTTGTTTTAAGATTTTCAATATCTGATTCATCAATCAGCGCATGGTCAACTTCAGGAACAGGATCTTGCCAAATCAGCTCTTCATTTGGAACCTCCGACCCTAGGTATTTTGATTTAGGACCTAAATCACGATGGGTCAACTTAAACCAAGCTCTCGCAAAAGCATCGGCAAATTCCTCTGGATTTTCATGAAAATATTTTGAGATAGGACCATAGATTGGATCCATTCTCATTGCCAAATCGGCTGTGGTCATCATCGTTTTTACTCTTTTATTTGGATTATGGGCTGCAGGTGCCAAATGCTCTTCTTTAGGATTGACCGGTACCCATTGCCACGCTCCGGCTGGACTCTTTTCAAGGTTCCAATCATAACCAAACAGTATATCAAAATATCCATTGTCCCATTGTATTGGGTTGGCTGTCCATGAACCTTCAATGCCACTGGTAATGGTATCATCACCTTTACCACTTAAAAATTTGCTAATCCATCCAAGCCCTTGTGCTATCAGACTTTCGGCTTCAGGTTCGGCTCCTACATTAGAGGCATCTCCTGCCCCGTGACACTTACCAAAGGTGTGACCACCGGCAACAAGGGCAACGGTCTCTCTGTCACCCATCGCCATTCGTGCAAATGTCTCTCTAATGTCTTTTGCCGATTTAAGAACATTCGGTTCACCGTTTGGTCCTTCAGGGTTGACATAGATAAGACCCATCTGAACAGCTGCAAGTGGGTTTTCTAAATCCTTATGATTTTCATCATAACGCTTATCACCTAACCACTCCTCTTCACTTCCCCAGTAGATATCCTCTTCAGGCTCGTAAATATCTTCTCGTCCTCCAGCAAAACCGAAGGTTTTAAATCCCATAGACTCCAAAGCAACATTTCCGGCAAGTATCATCAAGTCAGCCCAAGATATTTTATTACCGTATTTTTGTTTGATTGGCCAAAGAAGTCGTCTGGCTTTATCCAAGTTGGCATTATCCGGCCAACTGTTTAGAGGAGCCAAACGTTGATTCCCCGTCGAAGCACCCCCTCTTCCATCACCTGTACGGTACGTCCCTGCACTGTGCCACGCCATTCGAATAAACAGTGGACCATAGTGACCGTAATCTGCCGGCCACCACTCTTGAGAATCCGTCATGAGGGTGGTCAAATCTTTTTTTAAAGCTTCATAATCTAACGTTTTAAACGCTTCAGCATAATCGAATGCTTCATCCATGGGATTAACTTTATTGGAGTGCTGCGATAAAATTTTCAAATTGAGCTGATTTGGCCACCACTCTTTATTATGCGTTCCTTTATTTCCTGCAGAGGGATTCCCTCCACCTAAACCTGTGATTGGGCATTTTCCTGTTCCCATGGTTTTATCCTTTTATTAAATTTATTTAAAATTATAGTGTATTATAAAACATGTTAATATATAATAAAAATTA
>JAHJJU010000074.1 GCA_018822805.1 bacterium | reverse complement strand
TGAATAACTAAGTTCCTCTTGCCAATTAACTGTGGCTACTTCTGTCTGATTATTTAAAGTTAAATTAATAATTATTAGAAATGTGTCTCCCCACAATAACCACACTTTTTAGCATCTACAGGTATCTCCATGGCACAAGTGATACAGTTTTTTGTAATAGGAGCCACCTCTTCTTCGGCTTCTCTTAAACTGTTGTACGATTTTATTAACATGAACATTACAGATCCAAAATCTAAAAAATTTTCATATCACCTCAAACCAACGCCTCAAAAACTCTTCACGTTCATATACTTTAGCACCCAAATCTAACTTATATTGCATATAAGGTTGTCCCAAATTTAAAAATGCAAAACCATGTTGCTCTAAATATTGAGCCAATAATACCAATTGGGCTGTTCCATAATTGGCATAATATCTCTCTTTACTTGAAAAACCTGCCAAACTTGTGTAGGTCTTCCCTATAATGTAACCAATCTCTCCTGCAATGGCTTTTCCTTCATCACGAACAATGGCTGTAACAACACGACAATTATCATCTAAGCTATTTACCTCTTTTAGTGTCTCTAAATAAAGCTCTTTAAACCATGTTGCACCATGATAATTTTTAATTTCTAAAAAAACCTCATCTAAATTTTCAGCGATCTCTAGCTCCAAACTCTTTCGTCTCAATAACTTTTTAACTTTCCTGCTAATATGCAAATCTTTAAAGTCTAAAATGGCATAACTTTTCTGTATCTCAGGAACCATGAGTAAATCTTCATCGTTTTCCATTGTAACTGCGATACACCCTGCTTTTGCCTGTGCAACATAATATTCAGCAGAGAAGTCATTACTCCAATAGTAATGCTTTTCCATATCACTATAAACTCTTTCTAATACATCGTCATCATGTAAATCACTATAACCAAGGTACTCAAGGGGATAATCTATAATATAAATAAAAGGTTTAGCACTACAAACATTTTGATTTTCAATATCATATGAGAGCTGTACAGGTTTAGAAGTATCATAAACAAACTGATAATATTCATTACCGTTATAGTGAAACTCTTGCACCATTTCAAGTCCAAGTTTTCTACTGTGTGCTTCATAAGAGCGTTTATTGATTTTGTTTACAAAGGTCACCAAAATAGGGTAGCGTTTAGCCATTTCCTCTCGAGCAAAGTTAAAAATTCCTTCAAGCATTCCCGAACCTCTAAGTGTTTTATCAATACAAATTGGTCCATACTGATAGGAGTTCTCCGTACTCAAGGTTTTCCCTTTATACTCTAAGTTTGATAAATCTTCAATCATAAATTCAAACATTGCCCACTGTGACCAAAAGTCCCATGAAGCAGCCATGACATAAGCTAAAACATCATTATCGTTTTTAGCAATAAAAAGCCCTTGCTCTTCGACAATAAGCTGGGTTAACTCCTCTTTCGTAAATGCAGTTGTCACAAAACCATCTTGTTTATCTTCTTCATTTATATGGTCTATTTGGTACTTATTATGAAGTTTTAAAGTCGATTCAATATCACTTAATTCTGCTATTTTTATTTGCATCTATATTTACCTATCTATCTATTTCATCTATGACAGCTTTTAAAATATGGGTTTCATTGGGTTGAACCATTCTAGTATCTTCTAAAGCATTGGCTGTTTCTAAACAGACCATAGTTTGGTAACCATCATCAGTCATATCAGCCATCTGTTTTGATTTTTCTATCCATGGATTCCAAAGCACCATCGAGTTTGATCCCTCTTGGTTAATTGCTATCGTTCTCTTTTCATCTTCTAAAAGTACCGTCTCTGTTGTATCAAAATAGACTCGATCAACCTCTTCATTAATCACAACTGTACCTTCTTGAACACACGTTTCTTTGAGCAAAGAGTCATAATAGCGTCTCTTTTCTAACCCTCTGATAACTACGTTTTTAATAGCACTAATAGTAAAATAACTGTGCAACGCCGTACTAAGTTCAAATGCCTTCGTATCGGTATTGGTTACACTTAAGGTAATGCTTAATTTTGAGTCAACCACAACATCAAGACGAACATCAAAATGGTATGCCCAAAGTTTTAAACGCTCTTCATTTTGTTTTAGTTGCAATTGAACATGGGTTGTCCCCTCATTCAACTCCTCTTCGATCACAACTCTCCATTCTGCTGTTCTAGCAAAACCATGTTGTGGTAAGGTAGCATCATTTTTATTAAGTCCAAACCAAGGAAAACAGATGGGAATACCCCCTCTTATGGCTTTACCTTTTTCAAAAAAAGCCTTTTCACTTACCCACAACAACGCTGCTTTCTCCTGAACTTGATAATGAAAGATATGTGCCCCCTGCAAAGCAATTTTTGCTTCAGCATAAGCATTTTTAACTTCTATGTATTTAAAACCATTGTTTAATTCTTTATGAAGTATCATTCTATTTTCCTTTTTCCTATACTTTAAATATGATTTTTGAAGTTATAAAGTTTATTTGATGTTGGACTAAATGTAGAAATTAAAGAGTATAAAGAAGGTATCAATATTATTGACCATGTTAAGCTATAATACACTTTAAAAACCAGAGAGAAAATACTCTCTAGTAAGTTTAACTTATTTTCGACCTACAAGGTCACATTCACCTGTAATTTTACAGAGTGGACAGAAATTAAATAGACCGGCAATTAAAGGAATTACTCCTAGATAGAACCATGCATTACCACTGTAGATTCCATAAGCTATTAAAGCAGCTCCTATTACAATTCTAAATGGGCTACAAAAACTTCTAATTTTTTGAATATTCATCATTTTTCCTTTGAATTTTTATGCAGTAACTTAGCATAATTAAACTTCAACATCAGCCAATGTTAATGCAAAAAGTACTTCTACTCCTGATTTTTCTAAAATATCTTTTGCTTCTCTTAGCGTTGTACCTGTGGTAATAATATCATCAACCAATATCACTTCAATATTGCAAAGACCTCTATACTCAAACTCTCTTGGGTTTTCTAAACGATATTGCAATGATTTACCTGAATAGTTTATAGGATTTTTCGCCATTAATTTGGCATATAAAACTTTAACATTTTTATGACACATGGCATGTGTGAGCAGTGCCACATGACTGTAACCACTCTTAACATGTTCATCTACACCCACAATGTACAGTTTACGTGGATCTTTTTTCATAAAATTTTTTATAAAAGGTTTAAAAGAGAGTTTGGCTAAAGCATTATAGATTTGAAAACCTTGAGGCGTATGTTTGGTAAGCAAAAGATCTTCTATGTGTTGATACTTAAAGAAGCTATAGACCTCTAAAGAGCCTACCATACGTTTGGTCACCGAAGGTTTTAAAAGTCTATCTTGACATTTTTTACAAAAGGTATAAAAACTAAGTTGATGACAACTAAGACAACGCATGGCTCTACAATATGTCTCTTAGTACAATGGCATAGTGCAGTACCACAAAGTTTAAAATAAAAATCCCCAATGAAGAACCACGAGAAATCAACATCTGGAACTTGGTTCTTATTTTACCATTGGTTTGAAAAGCAACAACGGTATGTACCATGGTAATGACCGTAATAATCGTCACTATAATCAACTTTTCACGCAATATATCAACAGCTCTATTTTGTATGGTATCATCAAGCAGTAGATAAATCAGACCATTTTCAATAATCATCAACACACCAGTGATAATTAAAAGAATCAAAGCAATTATCTCAAAATAACCAAAGATTGGTCCAACTCTAGGATAGACAGCCTGCTGATCTGCTTTGTCTTTGAGAGAAACACCCAAAACAAACATAAAAACAGAACCACCTATCCATGAAACAGCAGCAATTAAATGTAAATGTATCTCCCAGCCCAAACTAAACCCTTTGAAATTTTATATTAAGTACCTGACCATAATAAATGACATATTTTAAGTACTAAAGATTGAGACTTATCAAGGAATTTTAGTCCAGTTTCAACACAGCCATAAATGCCTCTTGAGGAACATTTACAGACCCGATGGCTTTCATACGTTTCTTACCTGCTTTTTGTTTGTCAAGCAGTTTACGTTTACGGGTGATATCTCCACCGTAACATTTTGCTGTTACGTTTTTACCTGTCGACTTGACATTGCTTCGTGCAATAACCTCATTACCGATACTTGCTTGAATGGCAACCTCAAACAGTTGTCTAGGAATCAATTCTTTAAGCGATTGAACAAACGCCAAACCTCTTGTTCTTGCTCTGTCTCTTGGGACAATGATTGAAAGTGCATCAACCACCTCTCCTGCTACTTTAATGTCCAGTTTAACCAAATCCCCCGGTCTAAAACCAATAGGCTCATAATCAAAACTTGCATACCCTTTGGTGGTACTTTTAAGCTTATCATAGAAGTCAAGGACAATCTCATTCATCGGTAAGTCATACTCTAAAAGTACACGCTCAGCATTAATATAGTCCATTTTTATTTGCAGACCACGACGGTCATTAAGCAGTTTAATGACATTCCCTAAGTAATCACTTGGAACCAAAATGGTCGCTTTAATGTAAGGTTCAAAAATGGTATCAATCTTTTGTGCTTCCGGTAAATCATAGGGGTTTTGAATCTCAATTCTCTCTCCATTGGTCTGCTCTACTTCATAAACAACGGTTGGTGCAGAAGCAATGAGTTCAAGATTAAACTCACGCTCTAAACGCTCTTTTATAACCTCCATGTGCAACATGCCTAAGAAACCGGTTCTAAAACCTGAACCAAGTGCCAATGAACTCTCAGGTTCAAAAGAGATGGAACTATCATTTAACTTGAGTTTATTCAAAGCATCTCTTAAATCTTCAAATTTATCCGTCTCTATAGGATAAATACCGGCAAATACAAAGGGCTTTGCCGGTTCAAATCCTTCAATATGATTGGCTGTAGGGTTTTTAGCATCCGTTACGGTATCCCCTACTTGTAGGCTATCAACTGTTTTAAGACCTGTTACTACAATACCAATTTCACCCGTATTAATAGAGGTGGTTTTAGTAGGTGCAATAGGGTTTGGATACATTAAATCCAATACCACATGCTCCTCTTTGGTACTCATAATCTTAATCTTTTGACCTTTTTCAATACTTCCATCATAAACACGTACCAGTGCCAAAGCACCTAAATAATTGTCAAACCAAGAATCATATATAAGTGCTTTTGTAGGAGCATCTTCATCCCCCTCTGGTGCAGGAATACGATCAACAATAGCACTAATAAGCTCCGGAACACCCAAACCTGTTTTAGCTGAAACCAAAGAGTGTTCAGTACAGTCAATACCAATAGCCTCTTCAACCTCTTCAAGTACCCGTTCAGGTTCAGCAGCCGGTAGGTCAATTTTGTTGACCACAGGAAGTAACTCTAAATCATTCTCCATCGCAATGTAAACATTTGCTATGGTCTGTGCTTCTACTCCTTGAGCAGCATCTATAATCAGCAGTGCACCTTCAGATGATGCCAAAGAACGGCTTACTTCATAAGAGAAATCAACGTGACCCGGAGTGTCAATAAGGTTAAGAATATAATGTTCACCATTACGTTCATAATCTAAACGTACCGATTGAGCTTTAATCGTAATACCACGCTCTTTTTCAATGTCCATGGTATCCATAACCTGTGCTGACATTTTACGGTCAACAACAGCGTTACACTCTTGAATAATTCTATCGGCCAATGTCGATTTACCATGGTCAATATGGGCGATAATAGAAAAATTTCTAATATTTGATTGAGGTATCTTTTTTGCCATTAATTTGTCTCGAATAGGGAGTTAACACTCTCGTTGTTATAGACTCTTCTAATCACTTCACCCAACATTTTTGCTGTAGAAAGTACTTTGATTTTAGGTGAAGTCTGGCGAATTGGAATGGTATTGGTCACCACCAACTCATCAAGCTCTCCTTTTTCAATACGCTCAAAAGCAGGACCCGAGAGTACAGGGTGCGTACAACATGCCATAACAGAAACAGCACCTTTGGCTTTGAGTGCAGCTGCTGCTTTAACCATCGTTCCTGCTGTATCAACCATATCATCAATCATAATAACATCTTTGCCTTCAACATTTCCAATAATGTTCATTACCTCTGACTCATTGGCTTTTTCACGTCGTTTATCGACAATAACCATCTCTAAGTTCATGGTTTTAGCAAAATATCTTGCCCGTGCAACACCACCAATGTCGGGACTTGCTACAATAGGATTTTTAAGATTTTTAGATCTAACATAATCATTAAAAAGCACGGCACCATAAAGATTATCTACAGGGATATCAAAAAAACCTTGAATCTGAGAAGCGTGAAGATCAACCGTTACCACTCGTGTAATACCTGCTGTCTCCATAAGATTGGCTACAAGTTTAGCCGAGATAGGTACTCTTGGTTCAGCTTTTCTATCTTGTCGTGCATATCCGTAATAAGGGACAACAGCAGTAATTGATTTAGCAGAGGATCGTTTTAATGCATCTACCATAATAAGTAGTTCCATAAGATTAAAGTTTGCCGGTGCTGAGGTTGGCTGAATGATAAATACATCTTTACCTCGAACACTCTCTTCAATTTTAACATTAATTTCATTATCAGAAAACTTTGTAATCTTAGCTTTAGAGAGTGGCTGGTCGAGATATTTTGATACCTCTAAAGCAAGTTCTTCATTAGCTGTACCAGAAAAAAGCATATATCCTGTCATTTGTCTACCTTATAGTTAGTATATTTAGGTCGAATTTTACCCATATTTTCATAACAGCGTGATGAGATAAATATTAACAAAATAATTAAGTCTAAAACAAGATTAAATATATTTTTTAAGATATATATAATTTTGTGATTACTTATAAGATTTTTTAGATAAAATAAACTAAATACACAATCAAACATAAATTGAAACATATAATAATTAATATATCAAGGATAGACTATGTTTAATCTACTCTTAGCACTCATGGTTGGCATTCTCATTGGATGGAATTTTAATGCTTTTTACTCTGCATTAAATACACCAAAAATCATAAACAATGACATTAATATTTCACAAAGTATCCCCATAGATCCTTCTGGAAAATCCATAGAAAAAGAAAAAATAAAAATAGCAGATACAGAAAAAACTCTAACCATAGAAGCAACACCTGAAGTTAAAACGCCTCCTAAAACATCACAAACAGATACCTTTTATACCTTACTCAATCAGAATTTATTTTCAGATGCCATGGCACTCTACTTGGATGCCAATCAAAAAAACCTTTCACTTTATCGAGTAAGCTTAGAAGAGTATTTTCAAAAAAAATCTTTAAGTAGTCCGGAAGATGCCATAAGAGAGATGCTCGAATACATTGAATTAGAACCCGAACATCGAAACACTCAACTACAACTTATAGAGACCTATAAAAATCTTGAGCAGTATAAAAAAGCCATAAACTTACTCACTGAACTCATAGAAACAACTACCCATATTGACAATGACAAACTGAACTCCAATCTTTTAAGTAGCAGTCAATCTTATATTGAGCTGCTTAAAAACTCTAAAAACTTTCAAGAACTTAGCAACTTTCTAGAAGAACGTATAGAACATGGACTACACCTCCCATTTTACATTTATGCCCTAGCAGAACACCATGTTACTATGCAAAAATTTGCTCCTGCAATTAAACTTCTAAAAGAGTTGGAATTTGATGACGAATATGGAGAAAAAGCAAAAAATTTGTTACTAGAAATAGAAAAAGCTCAAGCCCAAGAGCAAGAATATGTACATAAACTGCCATTAATCAAAAAGGGTGAACACTATACCATTGAAGTAATGGTCGACAACACTCCATTGACGCTGCTTTTGGACACAGGAGCGACCCTTACCATGATTAACGAAGATAAACTCAGTTCCTTAACCATGATTAATGACCACATTACACTCAAAACTGCCGGAGGTGAGATTCCTGCCCAAATACAAGAAGCACAATCATTTAACGTGGGGGATATAGAGTTACAAAATTTTCAAGTAACCACATCAGCCTACAAACAAGAGAAAGCCGATGGACTATTGGGAATGAACTTCTTTAAAGAGTTTAAATTCAAAATAGACCAAGAGGAGAGTGTTCTCTATCTGTCGGAGAGAAAAACGCTTTAAACCTGAGTTCGACGGAGTACCATAGCCACAATGGTATTCCGTCGAACTCAGGTTTTAACAGATAACTCCCGAGCCGAGTACTTTATCTCCTTCATAGAAAACAGCCACTTGACCATAGGCAAGTCCAAATACCGATGCCTCAAGTTCAACCGAACCTTCGTTACCATTTAAAGTAACTTTACAAGGTATCGCTGTGGTTCGGTAGCGTACTTTTACTGTTGCTTCAAACTGCTCTAAATCTCTAAATAAATTAATCTGTTTAATAGTAAAACGATTCACTTCTAACTCTTCTCGTTTTCCTACAACTATTTGATTTTTTTCAGGTTTAATCGAAAGAACAAAATGTGGATCATGTGCCCCATTAACCGTAAATCCTCGCCGTTTACCAATGGTGTAATGCATGTACCCTTTATGCGTTCCTACCACTTCACCTTGAGCATTCACTGTATCACCTACTAAGTCAATGTCCATATGTTTTTCAAGAATTTCCGTGTAATCATTCTCGACAAAACAGATTTCAGAACTCTCTTTTTGGGTTGCAAAATCTTGAAGAAGAGGAATCCCACTCGCAAAGGCTTTAACATCCTCTTTTAGCCATGCTCCCAAAGGAAAAATAAGACGTGGTAATACCTCTTTTTTAACCTGTGCTACAAAATAACTTTGATCTTTAGCATCATCTTTGGCTGTGTAAAAAAATTTCCCATCACAATTAAGGTAGTGACCTGTAGAGATTTTTTCAATACCCAAACTGTCTGCAAACTCAACCATTTTTCCAAACTTAATGGTTCGATTACACATTACACAAGGGTTGGGCGTTAAACCCTCTTTATAGGTCTCAACAAAATAGTCATAAACCTCTTCTTTAAAGTCAGCCGAGAGGTCATGAAAGTGTACATCAATACCTAAATACTCCCCTACCCTTTTGGCTTTTGTATAGTTCTCTTCATGATAGCCCTCTTTTTCATGAAGCTTCATGTAGACACCTGTTACCTCATATCCCTCTTTTTGTAAAAGTATGGCTGTAACCGTAGAGTCCACTCCACCACTCATGCCTACTAGAACTTTTTTACTTGAACGTGTATTGTTCATTCTATTCCTCATTCATAAACTGATTTAACAAATACTCTTTAGATGCGACTATAAGATCTTCCGGTATCACTTGTCCTGTAGAAAGATACGATATCGGTTTATTATGTTCTATTAAAAAATTAATCATATCTGCAAGATCATAAGTTTCATCTAATTTTGTAAAAACAAAACTGTCAATAGCAAACGATTTAAACCCATCCACTATCCGTTCTAAATCTCGTGCTTTTGACGTGGCTGAAAGCACCAGTGAAATCTCAACACTGTAGGCTGTATCTCTTTGTATAATGTCAATCAATGATTCCAACTCGCTGAGATTTTTCCCTATGCTTCCTGCTGTGTCAATCAATATAACATCATACTCCTCTCCAAAAAGATCTTCTTCCACAATCAAAGGAATATTCATAGCATCAGCGTAATGTGCCAACTGCTCAACGGCTCCTACTTTTTGTCGGTCGAAATTCAAATAAGCAACCTTATAAGGAATATTCAAAAAATAAGCATATCGAGCACCCAACTTTCCAATCAGTGAGGTCTTTCCTATACCTGTCGCACCTACAACAATGTGTACTTTTTTATCTAAAACATTGGTTTCATCTTTTATTTTTAAAAGTATATCCAGCTCTTCCAATACATACGCAACCAACAGCATCTCATCATTTTCAAAACTTGACCCCACTAAAGGAGCTAAAAGTTTTTCAACCCATGCTTTATCTAAACCTTTTGCTACAAACAAATCTGCAACCTTTTGCAGTAAGGGAGCATGACCGATAACATCGTGTGCTAAAGATTCATGCATCAATGAAATCTCAGCTCTTAATGCTTGTATCTCTTCAATAGTTACAGGTATATTGTCATTCTCTTGGGTCATTACTTTACTCTTACATCTTGGTTTGCATATGGACTAAAGGAATAATCACAGACGTCCTCTCATTCCAATGAGGATGAGGCACCGTCAATTCTTTACTCTTTATCACTTCTTGCTCATAAAAAATCATATCAATATCTAAAGTACGAGGAGCATCAGGAAAAGAACATTTTCGTCCAAACTTTTTTTCTATACGCAAAATATAGCGTAAAAGTGCTTTAGGACGTAAACATGTTTTCACAATTATTAATGCATTATAAAAATAATCTTGTTCTAAATATCCAAAAGGTGGATTTTTTAAAATAGGAGAAGTCTCAACCACATCAACAAAAGATGAACGTTGCACGTGAACAAAAAGATGATTAAAGCGTCGCCGTACATCCCCAATGTTTCCCCCTATACCAAGCAATGATTGATAAGGTTTGGTTGATTTTTTTTGGGATAGATAGGGGTAATTTTTTTGAAATATTAATGTGTTGTTTTTGTCCAGTTTTTTCTTCAAAATATGTTCCTTTTTCTTAAGTGTTAATTATAGTTTATTTTTCTTGGGGTATTATATTACTATTTTTATGAATAAGGATTTTTTAAATGGTTTTAACAAATGATGATGTTGTTTTCAATAATATTCCTACCCACAGATTAACTCAGAATGATATCTATATGCAACCCATAGATATGCGTTACCACCCAAATATTAACAAACCTCATCGACATGATTTTTTTGAAATTCTTTGGTTTATTGATGAGGGAGAAGAACATATTATAGATTTTAAATCGTATCCCATACGAAAAAATGAACTCTTTTTTTTAGCTCCAGGAAAAATACATTCATTAAACACCTATAATAAACAAGGCTTTTTAATTGTATTGTCTCAAGAGTTTATCTCTTACTTATCACATGCCCATGAAAATTGTTTTTTTTCTCTATTTTATACTTTTGATAGTCGTGTCTCTTGTATTTTAAATAGTGATGAAGAGAAAACACTGAAAATCCTCTATTCACTACTTTTCAATGAGTATCAAAACAAGCTTCAAGATATACGATTGTTGCAATCTTATTGTCGTTCATTTTTACTTTTTTTACAACGAACTCTAGAACAACAAATGTCCAATATTTATACCCATCATAATCGTATTGGCATACTCTCCATACTAATAGAAAAATATTATAAAGCAGAAAAATATGTAGATTTTTATGCTTCAAAATTAGAATTAACACCCAAAAGGTTAAATGAGTTGAGCAAAAATACTTTGGGTTTCACCGTATCTCAACTTATCAAAAATCGTATTATTCTTGAAGCAAAACGAGAGATATATTTTAATACGCTTTCAATGAATGAAATTGCTTATGCATTAGGGTATAATGACCCAGCCTATTTTAGTCGTTTTTTTAAAAAAGAGACAGGCTTCTCCCCCAAAGCTTATCAAAATAAACAAAAAGTAGAATTAAAGTTAAAATAGTACAAGAATTATCACAAATAATCCATTCCTTAACCCTATTATTTTTACTATACTTATATTAGCTTACTTATATTTTACAATTAATTTGTAGAGTATAAAAAGTGTAATTTATTAGTAGGAGTATGAAGATGTTAAAAAAATATCTTGGTAAAAAATTACTATTTTTTATAGTAATATCTTTGGGGTCTATATTGAATTTGAATGCCAATTCTGATTTGGTCGTAACACAAATGCAAAGTGCTGATTGGGATGATGGGTTCTGTAATGAGGTTGAAGTCTTCAATCCAAATGACAATGATATTAAGTGGAAAGTTAAAATCCCGGTTAATGGGGTTATTACACAGTTGTGGAGTGGTAAATATACTCAAAATAAAAAAAGTTTAAAAGCAACCATCAGAGGTAAAAAATGGAATAAGATTGTTAAAGGTAACGATACTGTTAATTTTTCTTATTGTGCTGAAAAAATAAAAGTTGCTCCTATTCCTCCAAAAGAGGGTGACTTAAGCATGAATAGAGTGATAGAATCAGAATGGGATGATGGGTTTTGTGAATTGATTGAAGTTACAAATACAACCAGTCATGATATTAATTGGAAGGTCAAAATTCCGGTTAATGGTATGATTACACAGTTATGGAGTGGAGAATACACACAAGATAAAGATACTTTAGAAACAACGGTTATAGGGGAAGATTGGAATCATGTTCTCAATGCCTATACAGATGTTGAGTTTTCTTATTGTGCAGATAAAGTCACCATTGACACTTCAGATGGCACTTCAGACAATAATAAAACTGATGAAACAAACAATTCAATATCTTCATCGTTCACAATAAAACCTATTAAAATAGACCAATTTGGATATTTACCAAAAGCACCAAAAGTAGCTGTTATTTCAAATCCTATTCATGGGTTTAATGCAGGAGAATCATTTCTACCAACTACCACATACGAAGTCCGTAAGGTCTCTGATAACTCAGTAGTTTTCAGTGGAGATATTAAAAGTTGGAAAGATAATCAAACAGATGAATTGTCTGGAGATCAAGTATGGCATTTTGACTTCTCTGCTTTAGAAACAGAAGGTGAGTATTATATTTATGATACTGTTCATAATGAAAAATCTTATCGGTTTAAAATCTCGTCAGATGTTTATGATGATGTGTTAAAACAGAGTATCAGAATGTTGTTTTATCAACGCTCTAATTTTGCAAAAAATGCTCCTTATGCTGATATAAACTGGATCGACGATAAGGCATTTATCCAAGATAAAGTGGCGACTTCTATTTTAGATAGAACAAACAGTGCTACCCAAAAAGATGTATCAGGTGGATGGTTTGATGCAGGAGATTATAATAAGTATATCAATTATACCGATGAAGTGGTACATGACTTACTTTTTGCCTACACACAAAACCCAAGTAGTTGGCTAGACAATTATAATATTCCAGAATCAGGTAACGGGATAGCTGATATTTTGGATGAACTTCGTTATGAGTTGGAGTGGATTTTGAAAATGCAAGTCAATAGTCAAGATGCAGATGGTTCTAATCCAGCATTCAAGCTCTCAGATAAAGGAGGATTTTTACACAAGGTCTCTGCTCTTGACTTTGGGCATGGAAATGATTCACCACCAAGCAGCAATCTTGATGCAAGATATTACGCTCCTGTCACCACATCTGCGACCATTTCAGCTGTTGGAATGTTGGCTCATGCTGCAACCGTGTATCAAAGCATTGATGCTGAGTTTTCATTAAAATTAAAAAATGCAGCCATTGAGGGATGGAACTATTTACAAAGTAAAGAATATTCCAATTACGACAACAGTGGTTTTGGTACAGCCGAAGCTGAAGATTCACAAAGTAGACAAAAAGCCAATAAAATCAGTGCATCACTCTATCTCTATCAACTAACTCAAGATTTAACCTATAAAGCATACTATGAAACAAATGCTTTAGATGGCAACTTAATTAATCCTAATAATTTTAATGATAAAAATAATGCCTATTTTAATTCAGATGGAAATAGATTAATTCCCCATGATGCACAGCTATTATACACAACATTATTAGGAGTTAATTCTTCATTTTCCAACAGTATCAAAACAAATTATACTTTTGCTCTCACCAATGAGTGGGTTGATTTTGCTCCTATTAAAGCGTTCGATAATTTAACCAGCCCTTATCTGGCATTTTTAGATGCTTGTCCGTGGGGTTCAAATCAAGCTATTGGTTCAAGTGGAAATATGCTTATCAACATGATTACATATGCTCTTGATAGTGCTAATAATAAAAAATATGCTAAAGTAGCTTCTCACTATTTACACTATCTTCATGGTATTAACCCTCAAAATTTGGTTTATCTTTCAACCATGAACAGTTTTGGTGCAGAAAAATCTGTTGATGCTATGCATCACGCATGGTTTACGGATGGATTAACACCTGCCTCAGGATTTCTAGTAGGTGGAGCAGTAAGTGACTATTCAGGCAGTGCAACTATCTATGGTCAAAATGTTTCAACACAACCTACGTTAAAAGCTTATGCTTCCGATGTTGATTCTTATCAATTAAGTGAACCTCAACTTATGTATCAATCTTCTTACATTCGTCTTTTAAGTTCGATTATCACTATCTATCAATAGAATAAAAAAGTATCCGTTAAGTTATATTAACGGATACTTTTATAGTACCTCAACCTTCCCATCAACCATCGCCACCATATCTTCAATCCGAATACCAAATTCTCCGGGAATATAGATTCCAGGTTCAATCGTATAGACCATTCCATCTTCTATAATCGTATCGGACTTAGCAGAGATATAAGGCATCTCATGAATATCCAATCCCACTCCGTGACCTGTTGAGTGAACAAAATATTCACCGTAGCCACCTTTGGTAATGATGTCACGGGTTAAGGCATCGATCTCTTTGGCTTTCATGCCTGAACGTGCTTTTTCTATGGCATTGTCATGGGCTTTTAAGACCAAATCGTAGGCTTTTTGTATCTTTTTACTTTTAAAATATTGCTCAGTTTCAAATCCAAAATTTTTACTCACCGAAACGGTTCTGGTTCGGTCTGAACAGTAACGTTGATACTTTAATCCTGCATCGACTAAAAGTAAATCTTTTTTATGGAGTTTGGTGGCTGTTGGTAGGGCATGAGGTTTGGCTGCGTTGGCGTTAATAGCGACAATGGGGTCAAACGATAAATCATACTTTCCGTAATCGGACAGCACCGATTTTGCCAAATAGGTTAAGGCATACTCATCCTCTTTTAACCAATTGGCTTGAATCTCTTTTGCCAAGGTATCAAAGGCTTTTTTCCCTAATTTAACAGCTTTTTTTAAAAGTACCAACTCAGATTCACTTTTAATAATGCGTTTGTTATGTGAAAAATCAGGAGCTTCTTTGAACTTTGTCTTTAAGCCCTTTGTCAATTTATGGAAATGAAACAGACTCCACTCTTTGGGATCATACGTTAACTTTTTAATTTTGGATTGTTGTATCAATTTATGGGCTTTGGTATACAAATCACCCTCTATTATAACCGTAGCATTTTGAACCGACTCTTGGGCTTCAATGGCATAACGAGAATCGGTGATAAAAAAAGCTTCGCTTCCCAGTTTTAAAAAAAGTGCATTGTCCGAACTGTAGCCACACTCGTAATAGATAGCATTTTCATCTTTAACGATATAATTCATGGGAGAGTTCCCTTTATAGTTATTTATTTTCTTTAAATTATGTAGGGTGCCAATTTATTGCACCCTTGTATAATTTAATTTGCGCGTAAAGCCTCTTGAGCTCTTTGCCCTTGTTGTGCTTCTCTTAACGCTTGAACTTCATTCATAATTTGAATAACAGCCACCATAGCTAAGTGGTAACCAAATGGACCAAAACCTACAATTTGACCTGCACATACAGGTGCTGTTAATGAAATATGTCTAAACTCTTCTCTTTGGTGAATGTTCGATAAATGTACTTCAACGGTTGGAATCTGAATCGCTGCAATCGCATCACGAATAGCAATAGAAGTATGCGTATACGCTGCAGGATTAATAATAATTCCATCTGCATCGCCCATACACTCTTGAAGTCTGTCAACAATTTCACCTTCTAAATTACTTTGAAAAAACTCAACTTCTACACCACTCTGCTCTGCAAAACCCTTCATTTGTGTATGGATATCTTCTAACTTCATTGGTCCATAAATATTTTGCTCTCTTACACCTAACATATTAAGGTTTGGACCTTGGATTACTACAATTTTCATTCTTTGTTACCTTCGATTAAATTTGGATTGTATTTTATCGAAATATTTTAAGAGACTTCTTTATTTTAAAGCTCAATCAACACTCGAAACCCCACAAAGTAATTTCTACTCGTAGCTCCTAGATTAATAATACTTCTTTTCTATCGTTCTATCTACATCTTTTTGAATTGCGTTATTATCTTGATAATGTTTCTCAAGGTACCACTTGTTCGGAAGCTCTTTTTGAGAACATCCAATAAAAATTATAAGTACAAGTAGTCCCATAATTATTTTTAGTTTTAACATTTTGTTTTCTCTCTTATTATTTAAAATTTAGATATTGATTCTCTAGACAGAGAAGCTCCTCTCATGTATTTTCAAAACCATACAAGTCTCCAACGAAACCATCGAGCAAATAGCATTATATATTTCTATTTGTTCTAAACTGATAATAGTACAAAATAGTTTTTCATCTTTTTCTCATATTTGAAGCTTTTTATCGAGTAGGTAATCGTATACCAAAGTTATATGAAAGAAGTTGAGCAATATTAAACATTCTATTTGAATCTCTCATTGCTTCTCTAACTGAAAAGTAATTATTATTTCTTTGTTTGTCTAACATTTGCATGTAATCCCTGATATAGTATTGTGCATCTATTTGGTTCCAATTTCTTCCGAGACGTGAATAATATTTTCCTTTTGTACCTTTCATTTCATTGTCTTTTAGAGCAATAATACTATTTTGACTTTTTTTAAAAAGTACTTGTGAGTCAATTTTACTTATAGTAGTAGCAAAATCCATTTGGTCACTTGGTGACGCAATAGCCAACGTAGTGGCAGATAATAAGCTTATCGTCATGATTGAAATTGTTTTCTTCATGAAAAATCCTTCTGTTTTATTTTTGGTTCAACAATATATCTCAAATAAGAGTATAATTGAAAATTATTATTTTAGATTTAATTATTAAGTAAT
>JAHJJU010000073.1 GCA_018822805.1 bacterium | reverse complement strand
TGCTGAGTTCTTTTGTCGCATTAAGAGTTTTATTGCTACACTTAAAAAGAACGCTCTTTCTGTTTTAAATGGGTTAAAAAGTGCTTATGCTTATCAGCCTATAAGGGCTTTTGGGCTGGTAGGGTGCTGAATGGTTACGAAATATTTATCTCAAGATGAAATAAATTATATTAAATCAAGTCAAATATACACAAGAGTTTTCCAAGGAATAAGAGTTTTAGTGATCGTTATTGTGGTTTTATTAATATTTATTTACAATAGTAAATTAGAATCTAAAAATGAAGTAATTGAGAAAGCTTTCGCTGAAGCGACGCTCCAAGCTGCAAAAACATTAGAAAAACAGAATTATAAATATGCAAAAAATACACTTACTGCAGCTATTCGGATTTTATCAAATAATTCTGAAATAGATAAATCTGAAAAAATAGAAAAAATTCTAGCACGTTCATATTTAGCTTTGGGTGATGATGTTTATAACGAAAATTCTGAGGAAGCAAATAAATATTATTCAGAAATAATTGAAAACTATAGTTCTCAAAAAGAATATTATATAGAAAGTTGGATAAACAAAATTTGTTTATTTAAGCGATATAAACCCAATGATCTAGAAAAAGAGTTAACAGAAATGGTTAGGTATTTTCGTTTAATCGAAGCCCCAGAATATCAACAGCTTATTAAAAACAAATATCAAACACTTTTAGATAAAAATTGTGATAAAAATTTGATAATAGCAAAAGAAATTCAAAAATTTAATATAATTGTTCCTCCTTCTGAATAATTTAAAAAAGTTAAAAAATTACACTGTTATAATTATTTAATAATAGAATTAACAAAGGAGGGGAAATAAAATGACGCTACCAACTGAGAGAAGATTTTCTTTTGTAGATAATATAAAAGGTTATAAAAAGTATGGAAGTAAGCTTGAGATTGAGTTGAATGCAAATGAGTTATTAAAACTGAAGGATGATGAGAAGATAGGAGATGTTTTTTATTATACGTATCTGACAGACGGAGAGATAGTTGAATTGAATAATATAGATAGACAAAAAACAGAGGTTAGATTTAAAATATTAAAAGTAAAAGGTTCAAAAGCTAAGATTCAACCTTATATAAAACATGCATAGTTTTTCGTTCCCGACTTAAAGTTAAGTGGCGTAGATGAAGTTTTTGGTTATAAAGTTTTTAGTGCTTCTTTCTTTTGATGAAACTCCTATTTCAATCTCTATCCTTAACGCTTTTTACAACTTTTTTTAGATAAACTATCTACTACTAACAGTTAGGAATGTTCATGAAAAAATTTGGAAATATAATCAGTAAGTCTATACCTTTTATTTCGCTGGCAGTAGCCATATTTGGTGCTATAATGATGTACATTAATTTTCGTACTGAAGATATAAAACTGGAGTATATTGATACCGGTAAAAAAATTATGGTCAATGCAGAAAAAGCTGAAATAAAAATACCTCATGAGTTGTTGATAATCAATCGCTCTAATATTAATGTCTCTATTATTGATTTAGAGATGATACCTCAGAGTAAATATTTTGGTTCACGTAAAGATGTTCAGATTTTAAATCATGAAGAAGCTAAGTTACCGTTTACGTTAAAAGCCGGTGAGAGTGTCACAGCATTTTTTTACTCTTCTGTCAAAAATAAAGAGGTAGTTACCATGTTAGAAAATTATGCAGGTGATTATTCAAAACTTGATCTTAAGCTCTTTTTGGCACAAAATGGTCTTTCAATTACGGGTGAAAAGATTGATTTTTTTAAAGGGATATCGTTAAGCAACAGCAGTAATGGAATCGGTTACAAATTTGAATTAAAAACAGGTCGGGACGGTATATATATTTTAAATACTTTTGATACTAAGATTGTACCTTAGGGTTATGGTATAATTAAATCAAATTAGAAAGAAGGAAAACAAGTAATGGAAATGATAAAGTGTAATACATTAGAAGAAGCACGTAAACAGATTGATATGGTTGATGAGAAGCTTGTAGAGCTTATTGCTTTACGTAATAGTTATATTAAACAGATAGCACAATTTAAAACAAGTGTAGAAGAGGTAAAATCTGAAGAGAGAATTTCAGATGTAATTAATCGTGCACGAGCAAAAGCGATAGAGTTGGATCTTTCGCCAAATCTTATAAACGACATGTTCATAAGAATGATTGACGAAATGGTAGAAACTGAAATATCAGAGTTACATAATACTAAAGTTTTTTAAATATTGGTTATTTTGTATTAGTCATCTTTTTCATCATCATTGCTACCTGTAACGGCTCTAGCCGTTGCAGCAGTAACATCAATAGCAGCTCCGGTAACAGCTCCGGCTACTGAAATAGGTGCTGTAATAACCTGTGTACATCCATTTATAAATAGAAGTGTTATGAGTATCCATAAACTTTTTTTCATTTTTATCCTTCGTATAATATTTTTTCCACCATTATGCAATAGTAAGTATCAATTTAAGATTAATTTAGTCAATTAAGTTTTTTAATACCTTTTAAATCTCTTAATTTTTAAATATTGTCCAAAATGTCTGTAGGTAAAATTTTAGGATAGAGACGTCTATATTCCGGATTATCTCCCAAAAATGTCCAGCTATTGTTGTGTTCTCTAATGGCTAACATTTTCTCTTTTTTAATGATGGTGATGGTTCTTTTTTTTGTATCTACATTAATGTTTTTTCCCCCATATTTTTTGCTAAGCATTTTATTTAAAACCAAAATTTTATAGTCTGTATTATATAACTCCGGATTTCGAAAATGGATAGTAATGGTTGATTTGTAGTTGACTTTTGTAAATTTTCCATTGGAAAAAGGATTAATTTTATCAATCTTGGTGATGTTCGCATCAAAGGACCTTATGCCTAAGTTGGATGAGCTTAACATGCTATTTAGGTACGTTTTAAACATGGTTTGATTAATAGGAATAAAGAGTTTAGGATAGGTCATTTTAATAATATTATCAGCATTAAGTGATTTTAATTGAGAGAGGTATAGATCTAAAGCTTTTTTAACTTCTAACTGTTCTGAAGTAAGGTTACCTAAGATGTTGTTCTCTTGAGGTAATTTTTCAGGGGCTTTATCCGTAACACACGCTGTAAAAAAAAGTAAGCTTAGCGATAATAGTAAATGTTTCATGCACGACTCTCAATTATGGGTTGTAATTTTTCAAATGTTGCCGAGAATTATATCATCTTTTAGATAGCGTAATAGCATTTGTGTTAATTTTGGAGAAGAGAGAGGTTGACGCATAAGTGCATAAGAGTTTATCTCCAATGTTTTAAAGACAAATTTTTTATAGTGCACATCAACTAAAGATGAAATACTCATAAGTAAGGAGACGACAGTAGAGATAGAAGAGGGGTAGGTAGTGTCAAAAATATCATCTTGAATTTTGAATTCCCCATTGGAAAACTTCCATTGTCCATGGTCGTAAAATTGTTCTATGGCACTGTTGGCAAATTTGCTTGCCATAATCAAATAACCCTCATCATGTGTGGTTTGGTAAGCCGTAATAAGGGTTTCTCCCAAGTAAGCATAATCTTCTAAAAATGCTTTAACTTTTGGTTCTGTACCTAAAACTTTACTGTGGTAGAGGATCCCATTTATATAGAGATTATCAAGAAGAGACTCCAGTGATGTAATCGCGATGGCTTTGTACTTTTTATCTATGCTACTTATTTTAAAGAGTGCTGATACCATCATGGCATTCCATGAGGTGATAATAGTTTTATCTGTAGTCGTTTCATTTTCTGTTTGATCTTTTTTTGCGAAAAAGAGTCCATCTTCACTCATCTGTTGCAACATAAAGTCAATGGTTTTAAAGGTGATTTCTTTATAGTTCTGATTATTTGTTATCTGATAGGCTTGAAGATAGAGTTGGCTAAGTAAGGCATTGTCATAAGTTGTTTTGACTCTATAAGGCACCAACCACTTTTCATCGATAGCGTATCTATAAAATCCACCATCGACATGATCGTACACTCCTCCTTTACTCATACCCTCTAAAGAAAATAGGGCAGCATTCAATACTTCTTTTTCTTTAGTAAGTAGATATTGGTCAAAGAGTAAGGCTAACGTAGAAGCATGTGGAAATTTTGGAGCTGTACCAAAACCTCCTTCTTTTTTATCGAGTAGATGACCAACATGTAGGGTAATGGTTTGCATTATATTTAAGTTTAGTTTTGTTGCTTCAATGGTTTTATTTTTAGGATTAATATGTTGCAGTATTTCACTCCCTTTTTCAACCAATGTTTCATACTCTGTAATGTATTTTTTTGAAACAGTACGAAGCAACTCTTCAAATCCAAACTCTTCTCTACGAGCTTCAGGAGAAATGTAAGTAGCAGCATAAAATGGTTCTAAATTCTCCGTCATAAAAATAGAGGTTGGCCATCCTCCTGATCTTCTGTTCATAAGTTGGTAGACCTTTTGATAATACTTGTCGATATCAGGACGTTCCTCTTTGTCCACTTTTATGGCAATAAAACGTTCATTTAAAAGTTCAGCGATTTTGTCATCTTGAAAAGACTCTTTCTCCATGACCTGACACCAGTGACATGAACTGTATCCGATAGAGAGAAAAATAGATTTGTTTTCAGCTTTTGCTTTGGCTAATGCTTCTTCTCCCCATGGGTACCAATTTATTGGATTATTGGCATGTTTCAGGAGGTAGGGAGATGTTTCATTTTCTAAGTTATTTGGCATATTTTGTTTCCTTTTAGTATAGCTAAAGACTATAAATCATAAAAATAAACACCTTTTTTATGATTTGTAATTTTCTAAGTTAATTTTTTTAAGAACTATAAAGAATTTTATGGTTTTATTGATATAGTACTACACATATTGTACACGTGATATAGTATATAATTATTCGAATATAATTATATTTACATTAAAAAGGGATAAAAGAAGAATGAAGTTATTAAAATTACTTTTACTTGTTACCACATTCTTAAGTGCAGGTTTTGATACTGTACTACAAAAAGATGATTTCCCACCTGTTGAAGAGGCATTTAAAGTCTCTGCTGTTCAGAAGGGTGATGTCATTGAGACAAAAATTATTTTAGCAGATAAAGTTCACATAACTGCCGATACATTAAAATATTCTATAGTGAAGCCTAAAGAGATTTCTTTAAATGTAGCCAAACCTGAAGCACATGAAGTTGATGGTGATATGTTGTATGAGAAAGATGTTTTAATTAATATTCCTGTTAAAACCATCTCTTCAAAAGTGGCTGGAGACTATACATTATCCATTAGTTTTTCCGGTTGTTCTGATCAAGGAATATGTTACAGTCCTATTGATAAGCAGTATACGTTTAAAGGTGATCCTAATGCAAAAGTAGGATTTTTTGATAAATTGGGTGATGCTCTTGATGAATCGAACCCTAATGGTATCGTTGATCTTTTCATGGGAGAAAGTTCACTCTTTATCATTCTACTTTTTCTAATTCTTGGTTTACTTCTGGCATTAACACCGTGTATCTTCCCTATGATTCCTATTTTATCATCAATTATTGTTTCTCAGTCGGGTGAGGGAAAACCAAGTGCCTCAAAAGGTTTCTTTATCTCATTGATTTATGTTCTCTCTATGGCAGTTACGTATACGGTCGTTGGGGTTGTTTCAGGATTACTGGGAGCAGACATTCAATCAGCCATGCAAAACCCTTGGGTTTTAAGTACTTTTGCATTAATGTTCTTTGCTTTAGCACTTTCCCTTTTTGGATACTATGAGATACAACTTCCCTCTAAATGGCAATCAAAGATTAACTCTGCAAGTGACAGTGCTCAAGGAAAAGGAATAATCGGAACAGCCATTATGGGTTTCTTGTCAGCATTTATTATAGGTCCATGTGTTGCACCACCATTGGCAGGAGCTGTTATCTTTATCTCCCAAACAGGTGATGCTCTTCTTGGTGGTATAGCACTCTTTGCCATGAGTATGGGTATGGGACTTCCTCTTTTACTTGTCGGTGTTGGTGCAGGTAAGTTTATGCCAAGACCGGGTGGTTGGATGACAGCCGTTTCTGAAACATTTGGTGTGGTCATGTTGGGTCTGGCTATCTTTATGTTGGGTAAAGTTGTATCAGCAACCATAACCATGACACTTTGGTCATTGCTCTTTATGGGAACAGCATTCTATATGGGTGTATTTGACAGCTCTTCAGCACGAAGTGGTATGAAAAAACTCTTTCAACTTTTAGCCTTTGTATTTTTAATTTATGGAGCTTCAATCTTTATAGGTGTTTTAAGTGGTGCAAAATCAATTCTGCACCCTTTTGCAAACTTTACAAAAGCAACTGTTGTTCAAGGTACAGTAGGAAGTCCGGCAGTGGTAACACATGTAGAGGCACAAGCCGGTTATAGCATCGAAAAACTTCAAAAAGAGGTAGAGGCTTCAAGTAAACTTGTGGTGGTTGATTTTAGAAAAAAATCATGTGCTTCTTGTGATGAACTTGAAGAGTTTACATTTCCTGACCCTGCCGTGCAAGAGGAGCTTAAACGTTTTACCTTTATTACCATTGATGTAACAGCAAATACAGATGAAGAGAAAGCCTTACAGAAACATTATGGACTGTTTGGAACACCAAGCATTATCTTTTTTGATAAAGAGAACAATCCTCTACCTACGAAAACATTAGCAGGATTTGTTCCTGCTAAAAAATTTGTTAAACATTTAAAGACCATCAATTGAATTTGAGCATTGCTATTGGCGAAGTTAATACGCTTCGTGTTGAACGAGATACCGACTATGGTCTTTATTTAAGGGCAGAAAATTTTGAAGAGGTTTTACTTCCCAATATTTACGTGATGGAAGATGATATGCCCATTGGAGCCAAGATAGATGTTTTTATCTATACCGACTCTGAAGATAGACCCGTTGCTACAACAAAATATCCTTATGCAAAGTTGGGTGAGTTTGGTTATTTTACAGTGGTTGATTATCAACGATTTGGAGCTTTTGTAAATTGGGGACTTCCAAAAGACTTATTTGTTCCTCTTTCTCAACAAAAGTGTCATTTTCATATTGGTTCAAAATACATCTTACGGGTCTGTTTAGATGCAGAAACAGGAAGACTTTATGGAACGCATAAAATAGGAAAATGGCTCTCAAAAGAACCAAAAGATTTAGAAATAAATCAAAAAGTAACCATACTGGTACTCTCTAAAACACCTTTAGGGTATAAAGTCATTGTTGAAAATCTTTATGAGGGTATGCTTTTTGAAAATGAGATTTTTGAAAAGTTGGCTGTGGGTGATAGAAAAGAGGCTTACATTAAAAAAATTCGTAAAGACGGTAAACTTGATCTCGTTCTACAGCCTATAGGAAAAAAAGTTGCAGCTGATGTTCATGAGACAAAAGTATTAGAAACTTTAAAAGAAAAAAATGGATTTATTGCGTTAAATTCAAAGAGTGATGCTCAAGAGATTATGAAGGTATTTGGCTTAAGTAAGAAGAGTTTTAAACGCACAATTACTTCACTTTTAGAGAAGAAAAATATCGAATTATTTGAAGCTGGAATCAGACTTACCTAACTCTTTTTAGGTTATACTAATCGACATTTAAAATAGAAGGATATACTAATGGATTTAACAGATTTACTAAAAATAGGTGCCGGAATGATACAAGGAAACGCTGATGATACTACTACAGGTCTTGATACTGATTTGATTACCGGTGCTTTAGGTTCATTACTCGGTGGTGAAAATGGATTAGATTTAGGAGCATTGGTTTCTGGTTTGTCGCAAAATGGTTTGGGTGAAGTTGTTGGATCTTGGTTAGGTTCAGGAGAAAATCTTCCTATTTCTGCAGATGCTATTTCTGATTTATTGGGTTCAGATAAAGTTTCCGAATTTGCTTCAAGTTTGGGGTTAAGTGAAGAGAGTGCCAAAGGTGCTTTAGCAGACGTTTTACCAAATGTAGTAGATCAAGCAACTTCAGGTGGCAACTCTATTGTTGACGAGATGTTGGCACATGTTGGTGGTGCTGAAGGTGCCATGAATATGTTAGGCAAAATGTTTAGATAATCTTTTTTTTAGGTCGGGGTTTTTATACCTCGGCACACTATACTTATGTATCAATACAATAAATTTTTAATTTTTTTTCTTTCTTCTTTTCTTTTCCCTTTTCTTCTTAATGCAACAGAGTTAAAAATAGCCTCTTATAATGTAGAAAATCTTTTTGATATGGTTCACGATGGTAGTGAATATAAGGAGTATATTCCGAACCAACATCATTGGACACATGCTAATTTAAATAAAAAATTATTGAATCTTTCAGAAGTAATTTGTGACATTAATGCAGACATTATAGGACTTCAAGAAGTGGAAAATGAGAATGTTTTAAAGCTACTACAAAAAACGTTACGATCTGTAGGTTGTTTTTACAAATACTCAACCATGACCCATAAGAAAAATTCTGCCATTCAGGTAGCCCTTCTTTCTAAGATACCGATTCAGTACTCTAACGAGATTGTCGTTAGCCAAAAATTAGGATATAGAAATATTTTAGAAGTCAAATTTATGATTGAAAAAAACCCTTTTTTTATTTATGTGAATCACTGGAATTCAAAACGTTTAGCAGAAAGTACACGTATGGTTTCAGCAAGGGCACTTAGAAATCGATTGGCTATTTTAATGAAAGAGCGTGACTACATACTTTTGGGTGATTTTAATTCTAATTATAATGAATATCAACATATAGAACCCAAACATAATGATACACATGGAGAAACCGGAATTAATCATATTTTACAAACAACCATTAGTGATAAGTTGGTTGAAGAGAAAAATATGAAAAGTAAAAATTTTCAACACTATAATTTATGGTTGGAGTTACCAAATTTTCAGCGTTGGAGTCATAATTTTTTTGGTAAAAAACAGGGTCTAGATGCCATAGTATTACCTCCCTCACTTTTTGATGGAAAAGGTCTTGACTATGTTAATGACTCTTTTAAAGTACTTAAGCCCTCTTACCTTTTTCATAAAAATGCTTACATTAATCGCTGGCAATATAAATATGAACGACATTTAGGAAAAGGGTATTCAGACCATTTACCTATTATGGCTACTTTTTCTACACAACCTTACATTTTTGATGACAAACGTCAGATTAGGACAATGGGGAGTATAGAAGATCTTTATGTAAAAGAGATCTCTAATTCACTCTATTTAAAAGAGGTGAAAGTGATTTTAAAACGTGCACATCATGCGATTATTAAACAGTCTAAAAATGGAAGAGCCATTTTTGTTTATGGGGCAGAAGGGTTAGACGAAGGGGCATCTTATGACATTGTGGTACATAAAACTAAAACCTATAAAGGGCTTCATGAAATTGTTGATTTTTCTATAGAGTATGCGTATGGTAAAAGCAATATTGATGATTATTTTTATAAAAACAGAGAAAATTTAAAGATTAAAAAATTGGAAAATGAAGTATTAAAAAATTTAAATGGAGTTTATAAGAAAGGTAAATTTTATGTGGATGGAAAAGGCTATCCGATCTTTTTTAAAAAGAGTCATGCACGACCTAAAGAGGAGAGTCGACTAAAGTTATATAGAGTCCAAATAGGATATTATGATGGTATGCAACTTGTCGTTTGGGATGCAGAAGATTTTACAGTTTTGGAGTAGAAAATGGAATATTATTCATGGATATTAACCTTTCATGTAATGAGTTTTATGAGTTGGATGGCAATGCTTTTTTATCTGCCAAGACTCTTTGTTTACCATAGTGAACATGCCGATAAAAAAGAGTTTGTTGAGGTGGTTAAGATTCAGGAGTTTAAACTCTATAACTATATAGGACTTCCTGCCATGTGGGCAACCATTATTTCAGGTATTTTCATGCTTGTTTTAAAAGAAGGAATTTTTCAAAGTGGTGGTTGGATGCACGCAAAACTTTTTGTGGTAGCATTTTTAATTGCTTATAGCTTCTCAATGGAGTATTATCGTAAAAAAATAGCAGTTAATCCACAGTATAAAAGTGGAAAGTTTTTTAGGTTTTATAATGAAGTGCCGACATTTTTATCGCTTTTCATTGTTATTTTCGTAATTGTGAAACCATTTTAATAAAGTATAAACATATTATTATGTTATAATCAATTATATAATTTACTTTTTAAAAAAGGAGGTAATATGACATTACCAGCAATTAGTATCCCTGAGATACCATTACCATTAGAAATACCGGAACTTTTACATCCGGCTATAGTACATTTTGTTGTTGCTATACCTGTTGTTGTCTTATTGTTAGAACTTTATAATCTTGGAGTTAAACGACGTTCAATTTCATTATTTTCACTGTTCTTATTGCTGATTGTAGCTGTTGCAATGTTCGGTGCCTATTTAACGGGTTCTGTAGATGGTAAAGCAACGTGGGACATGCTTTTGGCAGATGGACAAGCTGAGTTAAAAGCACACAAACTTTTAGGAATCTATTTGTTTTATGGTTCATTAGCATTGGTAGTTTTAAAGCTTTTATTTATGGCTCTTAGAAAGACAATTGGTAGGGTTCTGTTTATTTTGATTTTAGCCGGATTTATTGCTGTTACCTTGAAGCAAGGTAAAGATGGTGGCGAACTTGTTTATGAGTATGGTGCAAATAATTCAGCAATTTCTGAAATACAAAGCAATATGGAAGACATTATAGAAGAGAGAGACGAACTTCAAGAGAAATATGACGAATTACTTGAGAAAAGTAAAGATGAGACAGCAGAATCTACTCCTGCTTCTTCACCAGTAGTTGTAGAACCAACGGCTCCTGCTACAGAAGCTACCCCTGCTGTTACTGTTGTTGAAACAGCTACAGTAGAGTCAAACAGCTCAAACTAATATTTTATACTTTAGGTGAATCTAAGTTCACCTAAGGTTATTGATGAGATTTGGATTTTGATCCAAATAGAGAAGCGTTCCAATAATCAATCCAATGGTTAAAATCAACAATATAATTTTTGTCCATGAGTAAGGTCGCTCACCAATTACTTTCCCTGTTTGTCCATTAATGGCATAGTTATAGATCTTATTTTTCCATTCAAATTGTGCTGTCCATACAGGAAAAAGAACATTCTTATAGGTGGTATCGCTGTAGCGTGTACGCATATGTTCAATACGTTGTTGATCACCACCAATTTGAAAACGAATATCTTGACGAATAACCCTATCCATTTTCACTTTGGCAAACTCAAATCCATTATCAAGCCCAATGGTATACTCTTCGGAATCAAATCCTGAAAGATACTTTTCATTGAATGGAACCAATACCCCGGTATGCCATGGCGTTAAGTTATCCAAAATAGTATGCGATATGGTTTTAGACGCACTAATGGTAACATCATCAAAAAAGTTTTGAACATGCCCTGAAACGGGATGCCATTTTATACGTGCTTCTTGAACCACTCTTCGCTCTTGTCTACCATTAACAATGACGGTACGTTCCACTTGTACATAGTAAACATCACCACGCTGACCATGATAGTCTGTATCGGTTTGAGCATCATAAGTCCAGTGAGGCAGATAGTAGCCTTTGAGTTTATTATCACCATCAAGAAAATCTTTGAGTTTTGAAGGGGCAAACCAGAGTGAACCCAACCATTTTTTAAAAATACTTTGAGCCTCTTGTTGAGACAGCTGAAAAGGTAGGAGTGATTTTGGTGTGATCTCTTTTACAAACTCTGTAATGGATGGGGTATTACAATAGGGACAGTTTGAACTGACCGAGTAAGGAGTCATGCTAAAAGTGGCTGCACAGGTATTACACTGTACTTCTTTGCTAATCTCTTTTTCATGGTGGGTTTCTAAAAAGTGTAAGGCCTCTTGAAAATTGTACTCATGTATGGTCTCGGTAGATTGTTCAATCGGCTCTTTACTTGAACAAAATTCACATTCTAAAGTGTTGTGCATGGGGCTAAACCGTAACGGTGCCCCACAACTTTTACAAGTGAAATTTATCGATTTAAATTTCACGATTTAGGAAGAGGTGGAGGAGTAACATTGAAGTATTTTTCCAATACAGTACCTGCTTCTACCCAGTCTTGTAGACCTTCTGTCCATATTAGGGTGTCTTTTTTAATGGTACCTTTACCAATATAGAGTTGCATGGTACGAATGTCGTATGGACCCTCCTGAAGATCATCAACTGCTATATGATACATGGTGCTGTTTCGTGTTGGAATAGGTGGAGGCGTATTTCTATCGATGTTTTTTTGATTCATCTTTTGCGTCATCTCTTGTCCAAGTGCCAATCCTGCACCCATTCCAACCATATCACCCATACTACCATTACCCAAACCCAGTGCTTCACCGGTTTGGTATGCTATATGTTTATCAAGATCACCGGTAACTTCACGGCTTGTACGTTTGTCTAACGCCTCTTCAACATTTTCCGGAAGAGAGATATTTTCTACTAAAATTTTAGTTAACTCTAAACCGTACTCTTCAAAATATGGAGAGATTTTTTCCGAGATGTATTCTGAAAATTTTTCATAGTTGGATGCCATGTCCAAAACAGGAATATTACTTTCTCCTAAAACACTAGTAAATTTTGAGATAATTAAGTTGGTTAATTGGTCATCAATATCATCTACCGAAAAATGTCCATCGGTTCCAACAATCTCATTCATAAAATATTTAGGGTTATTGATACGAATTTCATAGGTTCCAAATGCCCGTAAACGTACCATAGAAAATTCCGGATCACGCACCATTATTGGGTTTTTTGTTCCCCATTTTAGGTCTGTAAATCGTTTGGTATTGACAAAGTAGACTTCTGCTTTAAACGGTGAGTTAAAAGCATGATCCCAATGTTCTAAGTTGGTCATTATGGGTAAGTTTTTGGTTTCAAGTTCATAAATACCGGGTCCAAGGATATCAGCAATGATCCCTTCATTAACAAAAATTGCCATTTGTGATTCACGAACGGTTAATTTTGCGCCATATTTTATCTCATGGTTGTGTCTTGGAAATCGATACACCATGGTGTCTTGTGAATTGTCTGTCCATTCAATTACATCAATAAATTGTCCAAATAACCAATCAAAAATTCCCATTGTTTATCCTTTTACAATATCTTCAACCGTTTGTGTCGGAAGTGCTTCAATTTTTGCTTTTGTTGCCATAAGTGCCTCTTTAAGTTCACGTTCTGTTTTGTCAAGTTCTAGCAGTGCTTTTTCTCGGGCTTCTTTACCTTCATTGGCAATTTTAAGTGAATCATTAAGGGTCTCTATTAAGGTGTTGTTCGCAGCTTTAATACTTTCGATATCAAAGACACCACGCTCCATTTGTGTTCTTACCTCTTTGTTGGCTTCTCTTAAGCCTTCAGCATTTTTCTCTAAAAGTTCATTGGTTAAGTCATTGGCATCTTTGAGTGCTTTAGCTGATTCATGACTTCTAAAAATGGTCACGGTTTGTGCCAGTTGGTTTCTCCATAATGGAACGGTATTGACCAATGTAGACGAGATTTTATTAATAAGTGATTTATCATTTTCTTGAATAAGTCGAATACTTGGTAGCGACTGCATAGCAACTTGACGTGAGAGTCTAAGGTCATGAACACGACGCTCTAAATCATCAGAAAAGGCACGTACCTCTTTAAGCTCTTGAATTGCCATCATCTCTTCATCTTTAGCTTTCTCTTCATATTCAGGCATAACAGTTTCGAGTAACTCTTTTTTCTTTATCTCTCCGGCTTCAATATAAAGCTCCAGTTTTCTAAAGTACTCTAAGTTGGCTTCGTAAAGTTTGTCCAGTGATACCACATCGGTCATGAGTTTACTTTTATGCCCTTCAAGATTGTTTGAGATCATATCAATCTGGTCACGAACTTTTTCATAGCCTTGTATAAACTTCGCCAATGGCTTTACTCCTCCAAAGAGTTTTTTGTACCAAGGAAGCGATTTGTTAGGGTTAAGCTCTTCAATATCAAAACCTTTAATGGCTACAACCATTTCATTCAGTACAGCACCTGCTGCACCGGTGTCTTTATTTTGAACACCATCAATCATACGGTTTGAAATCTCATCAAGCTCCTCTTGAGCTGATGCTCCAAAGTAGATAATAGAGTTTCGATCATTAAAGTCTAATTCACTTAAAGCTTTTTCTAATTGACTCTGTTCTTGGGGCATGACTGCCGGTAAAGTGGCATCCACATCGGGATTGTTCTCTTCTATTGTTGCTTCTATAATCTCTTTCGTCTTTGTTTCCATATTGTATTCCTTATTTTAGTGTTTTATCTGTTCTTTTAATACATCAATATGAACATCTAAGTCAAATTGATTGTTTTTCTTGAGTCGCAATATTTCTTTATCAAAACGTGTTTCCACATCGCTTAAAAGCATGGAAAATTTATTTTTGGTATCGTTGGTTATCTCACTCTCTTCCATGTCGGTATAAGATTGAGTTACTTTTTTAATTCCGTCTATATAAACGATAATAAATTTTCTAGCAACACGAAGATCTTTTGGATCTGCTTCAATGTTGTTCAAAATTTCATAAGCTTTGTCCGTAGCAATACGCAGTTTAGAGTGCAGTTCATGCTCTTTTATATGACGTATTTTCTCCTCTATAACAGTAAGTTTTTCTCGTGCTTCTGCCAGTGTTTCTATGACAAATTCTGCAGAGATATCCCCTATATTGTCCAACTTGTCATGTTTTGGGTCAAATCCATAGTATAAAAAATATCCGATGGTTGCGATAGCTCCTAAGAAAAGACCGGTGATTAAGGACTCTCCACCGGCTATCCAAGCTGTATAAAGTGTAGATAGACCAAGCAGTCCGGCTGTCATGGTTTTGTAAGGTTTGGGTGCTTTAGTAAGCGTGGTGGAATGATATTCATACTCTTTACTTAAGCTAAGTGTGTTGAGTTTTGCTGTAGCAAAAAAGAGTCCAAATGCAATGATGTTGAGTACAAATGCAGCGATATCTCTAGCTAAGAGTGCTAAAATGACGGCTAAAAAAAGAGGAGCCAAAAAGATATAAAGAAAATTTCCTCTTTTGAGTTTAAAAGGACGTTTCCCTTTTGTTGTTGGATCGTAACGGGTTGCTTTTGACATGATTTATCCCACTAACGTTTTAATTGTATGTGATAGTGGATACCATACGGTAAAACCTGCTGAGAGAAGTATAAATAAAAAACCAAATATCTTTTGCAATATAACTCCTTGTTTAATAATATTAATGGCTTAATTTTATCATAAGTTTCTTATGAGCTTCCATCACCATGAGGGTCAAATTCTTCATCATATCGTTCATCATCTTCATTTGTTTTGAGGGTAGAGAGGTACTTTGCCATTTCTATGGTTTGATTCTCATCAAGTGATTGAGCAAATGAGACCATAATCCCACCAAATACAGTACGAGGTTTCCCCTTTTGTAGATTTTTTAATCGTTTTAAAAGAAGATCTTCCTTTTTCCCTTGAAGTTTAGGAGAAGAGCCAATGCCCTCTCCATACATACCATGACACGAGTTACAGGCATTCTTAAGATAAAGCGTTGCTGCATCTTCTTTTAGTGTGCCGGTTGAATTGTTTTCTTGGCTTATGTTATTTTCATTGCCTAAAAGGGTTAGAGGTAAGAGTAATAGTAATTTTTTCATAGAATTATTTTAACATAATCACTATGAAAAAAGTTACCTACCAGTGGGTTATGATACTTACTTTATAAAAATTTCAACACTTCTGTTTTTAGGTTCAGGAGTATTGTCGGGTGTTGGAATTAGTAGATCTTCCTCACCATATCCTTTAGATGTTATTAGTTTAGAATCAATACCGTTACTAATGAGTCGTTCGGTGATTTTTTTTGCTCTCTCTAAGGACATTTGTTGATTTATTTCATTACTTCCTACCGTGTCAGTATGACCAATAACATCAATCATACAAGGCATACGTGCTTGGACACTTTGCAAAGCTTTCTGGAATTTTTCTTCGGAACCTTGAGAAAATTCATTACCATTGTTTTGAAAATAGATGATAAAAGTTTCAGCTTTTTTAGGAAGGGCCAAGAGCGTCTCATTAAATCTTTTTTGCATCTCTTTGTCCGACATGATTTTGATATCACTAGGAGTTTCATTTGGACTTTTTAGTTTAACAAACTCTCCAACTTTATCAAGTTTAGCACTTCCTTTATGGGTATTAATGATAACAGAATTTTGTTCTTCACCACTGTTGGCAAGAACAACGGTACTTTTAGAAGAACAAGCGATGAAAAACAGTGCACTGAATAAGATAATGATTTTTATGTACATTTTTATATCTCCTTAATTAACTTCAACTAAAAACTTGGTTCCACGAATACTAATGACCCCTTCAGGTATATGAAACTTAACAGACTCAGGTGAGAGTTTTCCAATTTTTCCGGAAGAAAATGAGGCTTTACCCTTGGTCATATTTAGATCAAAGTTGTATTCTTTTTTTGCAGGTTCAACGATAAATTTTTTAATTTTGATAATGCTTTTTGAACCTAATGAAAGACGTGTTCCATCATCAAAAATAATGCCTATACTGCTGTTCGTTTTGGTTGTAATCAGGTCATGCTCTTGTAGTTTATCACCTTGTTTAAGGATGAGGGTATTTTTTTCACGTTTTACTTCAACCACCCCTTTTAATGATTTAACAATAGCAACCTCTTTAGAGGAGAGAGACGAGAGAAATAGGAACAGTAAGAGAATTGTTTTTTTCAAAGCTATATAACCTTTCTATATGTATTAAAGATTATATTATCAGGTATACGTATAATAAAAATAAAAAATATTTATTTAACTGAAGTATGCATCATAATGTTACATTGTGAATCATAATAAAATAAATATAGTGTTATATTTTATATTTATTTCATAAAATATAACTATTGTCGGAAAATTTTGTAACATTTTAATAAAGAATCCGTGACAAGTAGAGTCCCATCCCAATCAACATAATTTCAAACCCAACTTTAGCTATAATACCCCAAGCAAGAGTAAAAGGCTAAAGATGAAAAAAATAATCTATGGTGAAAGTAATTTTAGAAAAATAAAAATAAACAGTGACTACTTTTATATTGATAAAACAGAGTATATAGAGAAGCTAGAAAATATTAGTGAAAGTTTTTTAATCTTCTTACGCCCAAGACGTTTTGGAAAATCCCTCTTTCTGTCAACCTTGCAATATTATTATGATGAAAACTCCAAAAATGAGTTTGAAACAATGTTTCATGAGACCTATATTGGTCAACATCCAACGCCATTGAAAAACAGCTTTAGAATTTTGTTTTTTGAGTTTTCGGGAATCAATACGGATAAATCTGTCGAGGAAATTTTTCAACAATTTACGTTTAAAGTTAAAGTTTCATTAAGTCGATATTTTAAAGAGTACGGTTATGATAAAGAGGTCATTAAAAATCTAGAAGATATTAACCGTCCAGCATCGCTTATGGAATACTTTTTTGAAATAACCAAGAACGATAAAATTTACCTTCTCATAGACGAATACGACCACTTCGCCAATGCCATTTTAGCCTACTCTATGGATGATTTTTTAAACATCGTAGGCAAAGGTGGGTTTGTTAGAAGTTTTTATGAAGTCTTAAAAAGTGCCACGCAAACAGGAACCCTGCAAAAGATGTTCATTACAGGAGTTACCCCTATTACGCTTGACAGTTTGAGTTCAGGGTTTAATATTGCTTCCAATATCTCCCATGATAAACCGTTTAATGCCCTAGCAGGATTTACTCAAAATGAAGTGACATACTCTTTAACAGAGACCATATTTAAACGCTGTTCCACTATAGATAAGGAAAATTTACTAGAGAAAGTAAAAACTTGGTACAACGGTTATCTCTTTAATATAGAAGCAGAAGATAGAATTTATAATGCAACATTGGTAAACTACTTTATCTCAAAATACAATTATAATAAGTGTGCTATGCCCATAAAAATGCTTGATGTCAATGTGGCAAGTGACTACAGAGCCATTATGAAACTCTTTAATATTGGAGATAGCCAAAGAAACTATGAACTGCTTCAAGAGTTAATAGAGAATAACTCCATTACAGGGATTATAAAAGACAGATATGACCTAAACCATGAGTTTAGTGAAAATGATTTTTTAACGCTTATCTACTCTATGGGGTTTATTACCATAAAAAAAGAAGCCTTTGGCGAGGTGATGGAGTTTGAGATTCCTAATTATGTAATTAAGATGCTCTATTTTAACTACTTTGCTATTGAGTTTAAAAAAAGAAATAACCTCAAACCTACTAAAGATATATCCAAAGTCGTCACTGAATTAGCGATGGGTAAAATGGAACCATTTCAAGAACAATTAAATACCGTCATAACAACCCTCTCCAACCGAGACCATTACGGCTTTAATGAAAAACACTTTCATGTTATTACCCTTTCACTTCTAAGTTTTGCAGAGTTTTACTTTATTGACTCTCAACCTGAACTTGAT
>JAHJJU010000072.1 GCA_018822805.1 bacterium | reverse complement strand
TATTCACTTCTGAAATTTTACTAAATATACTACGAAGGTAATAATCTTTAGTTTGTTCTAAAAACTCTAATAGTGTTTTTTCTTCAATAGTATCTTGAAGTGCTTTTTTAAGGATACTTTCTAAAATTTTTTTAGTTTCTTAAGGAAAAGTACCGTGTCATGAATCGCCACTTTTTTCACACATTCTTAAAAATTATTAATATTCTATGTTCTTTTACGCTAAAATACCAAACCTAAAAAAAGGAAACTTCATGGGTCAAAAAGATGTAATCAGCAAAGAGATACTCAAAAATATAGCACGACACTTTACACCCTACTTTACACCCCAGTGGTAAAAATTCCACTTTTTTGATATAATCAAAAATTATAAAAGTGGAGACTAAAAATGCCAACAAGAATACGCATAGACCTAGCAGGTTATCATCATATAATAAATCGTGGTGTAGATAGAATGAATGTTTTTCGTCATGATGAAGATAAAGAGATGTTCTTGCAGGGAATAGGGGTCAGGTGAACGCAATCGTAAGTAATTTTTAGCTATACTTTTTCAAGAACAAAATAAAGACGAAATATGCCACGAAAACCACGTATAGAAATAGCAGGATATTATCATATCGTTAATAGAGGAGTAGAACAAAGAGTAATCTTTCAAGAAAAAGAAGATTATGAAAAGTTTGAAGAACTACTTTGTACTTACGCCCCAAGTTATGGAATAACACTTCACAACTATTGTCTGATGAGTAACCATTACCATCTACTCATAGAGATTACACAAGGGAACCTCTCTAAGTTTATGCGACAAATTAATATGAACTACGCTATCTATTTTAATAAAAAATATAAACGTTCAGGACATCTGTGGCAAGGAAGATTTAAATCATGGTATGTAACCGATGAAGCTTACCTCTATACGCTTATGTGCTACATCGAACAAAACCCACTTAAAGCCAAGATGGTAAAGCATATAGAAGCGTATCCTTATAGTTCATTTCACTATTTTTTAGATTACAAAAATATACCTGAATGTCTTCAGAATGCATGGATAGTAAAAAACCATAAAGGTGACAAAGAAGCCATAGAAGCATTTTTAACACAACCTGTAGAGAGCAGACAACTACAAGAGCTCAAAAGAGCATCAAGTTTGGTCGAAGCACCAAATAGTGACAACAGACCAAAAGAGGCAGATTTAATAATAATGTTTGAGGGGATTGTAGAGATTAAAAAGAGAAATGAGATGATTGCTCTTGCTTATGCACAAGGCTACTCACAACACATGATTGCTAAAGTATTGGGATTGGCACAATCTACAGTGAATGGGATTGTGAAGAGGGTGAGTAGATGAGTGATTACGTTCACCTGACCCCTTTAACCCCCTTTAACCCCTTTAACCCCCTTTAACCCTTTAACCTTTAACGCTTTAATTCAGCGTTGAGTGTATCTAAGATAATACCTATAATCATATTTAAAAAAGTAAAAGTTGTCAAAAAGATAGAAAATCCAACTTTACACCCCAGTGGTTAAAAATCCACTTTTATGATAATCAAAAAATTATAAAAGTGGAAACTAAAAAATGCCAAAACTACACCTCAGTAGTCGACTCAAAAATAGAAAGTATTTCTACTCCAAATAACCTCTAACTTCCACTTTAACCCTATAAGCTATCCCTAAACATTTAGTACATATCTCCGTATCAGGATAAAAATCAGGAAGAGCCGAACCAATTGGATATTTGGAAGAGAGATAGATAGCGTCTAGCAAATCTATCTCGTCATCATCTATATCTATAGGCATATTATTCTCTTTTAGAACCTCTATCAATATAGAGATATTATGCGTCTTTCTTTGTTTGATTCCATGCTCTATAAATAGTGCTTTCAAATCTTTCTCTATGGATTGTTGAATACTCTGAAGCGTTGAGTTGTAAAGGTGGCTATCTAAGAGAATTTTAGCAGATTTGTAGTTCTCCTCTGCGTAGTCTAGCCAAAGTTTTGTCTCATCTTTCATAAATGGTATAACCTTGATTAATTTCATCTAAAAAACTACTGTGACTATTATTTTTAATGGGAACAATATCCAAAGGAAACTTTTTTGATAACTCTCGTAAGGCTTTTCTGTACTTCAAAGATAGCGTTAAATAGTTCTCTTTTGAATTTTGGATAACAGCTATATCTATATCATTAGGATTTTGAGATTTTTGGAAAGAACCAAAGAGGATTATTTTATTGATTTCGGAAAAATGTGATAATTTGGTTTGGATTATATTTATAATATGCTCTTTTACATCCTTAGATAAGTTCATGACTCATATCCTAATAATTTTTTAGAGTTTATCATGATTTGACTTAATTTTTTGACAGGGGGTGTATTCCGTTGAACTCAGGTTATCAATACACATCATCATGCGTATCAATATTTACTAAAATAATCTCCTCATCTCCTCATCTCCTCATCTTTATTTCAATTGTTAAAATACTACAAAATGAAAAATACAGTTATCATTTTATACTATTTTGGTTATGGAGTGAGTAGATTTATCTACAACAACCCCATGATCAATTTCGCTTCTTCGCTCATTTTGTCTTGTCCCCATGGTGGGTCAAAAACCAACGCCACATCGACTCTTTCTAAAAACTCAATGCGTGAGCTAAGACTGCGTACCAAATCTACAATGATTTCAGACATGGAACAGGTAGCCGAGGTCAAGGTCATGGTGACGGTACAGACTTTGAGTTGGGTCGCTTCATCGGTTTGGCACTCTACGTTGTAGACCAAACCTAAGTTGTAAATATCGACAGGAATCTCAGGGTCATAAATGGTTCGTAGTTGTCGAATCAGTTTTTCTTTCATCTCTTCATTGTTTGGAATGGTCGCTTCACTCATGGGGTTGCTCCTTACACTGTTTTGCATGTTGATAAATCACATTTAAAAAGGCTTCTAACCCTTGTTGTCGTACGGGGCTTAACAGTTCGGTAATGCCCATGGTATGTAGCAAGGCTGGGTCGAACTCTAAAATCTCATTGGGGGTTCGGTTGTTAAAAATGTCTAAGAGAATGGTCATCATTCCTTTTGCCATCATGGATTCACCTTCTCCTCTAAAAAGAATGGTCGGGTGATGGTACTCGGCAATAAGCCATGCATTTGATGAGCATCCTTTTATGAAAGAGCTCTCGTTTTTTTCACCTGCATTTAGAGGAGTTTGGTTTTTCCCTAAGTCGAGGACGTATTCTATTTTGTCATCGGCTGTGGGGAAAAGGTCGAAATCTTCTTTGTATTGGTTTACTTTTTCTTGCATGGTCATGACAAATCCTTTTTATAAAATGCCTCTTCAAAACTCTTTTGTATCTTCTCTTGTTGACGACCATCACGTATGGTCTCTATGAGGGTATTGGCAAAGGCTATGATCAACATTTTTCGTGCTTCTATTTTTGAAATACCCCTTGACTGCAGGTAAAAAAGTTGGTTGTTATTAAGTTGCCCTGTGGTCGAACCGTGTGATGCTTCTAACTCATCGATGTAGATTTCCAGTTGAGGTTTCGCCACCATAAATGAACCCTCACCCAATAAAATGGCTTTTGAGTTTTGTCGGGTTTTGGTGTATTTGGCACTTTGTTCTACTTTGATAAGTGCGTCAAATATTCCTCTTGCTCCATCATCTAAGATATTTTTAGCCTCTTGGGTAGAGTGTGTATGTTCACCTTTATGAACGATTTTAGAAACAGTCCCTCGTTTGGCGTGACCTAAAAGATAGAGTAGATGTCCTGTATCTACCATGGCATGAGTATCAAGCTCAATGTTCAGCAGTTGTAGAGCAGAACTGTCTCCAAAATCAAAAGTTTTTAACATCATACTTGCTTGTTTGCCTACCTTTACATTGTGTGAAGCGACCATGTTGTAAGCGTTATCATTGATGGTTTGATTTTTAATGATGCCAAGCGTACTGTCCTGCGTTACCATAATATCGTATCCATATAGAATCAGTGAGTTTTGAGCATTTTTAGATTCAAAATACTCATAAATACTCGCATGTCTGTTGGTTTGGTTTTTAATGACTATTCTGTAACTGATAAGCGTGTTGCTCTTGGTAAAACGGTGTAAAAGCTCTATATCACTGTCGCCGTCTATCTCTATCATAATCACTTTGGGGCTTAACAGATGCCCTAAAAAATAGAGTGGGTCATAGTGATTCATGTTCACATCGTCAAAGTCGCTGTAGTAGACACGAATCCCTTTTGGTGCTGTGGTGACATATCCATCTTCAATGATAATTTTTTCACCATACACGATGGGTTTAGGTGCAAACTCGGCATACTCATAGGTCTCTCGCAACAGTGGTTCAACTTCAACATAACGATAAGCTTCGCTTTTTCGAGTAGGTAGACCAAGTGTTTGAACTTTTTCGATTAAAGCATGTTTTGGATGTTTATTGCGACATTCATCAAGCTCAATAGCACTGAGTTGTGTTAGGTTTATGAGTCTCATAGCTCATCCTTTATCCAATCATATCCCTCTGATTCAAGTTTTTCGACCAGATCGACTCCTGCTGTTTTTAAGATTTTTCCATCTTTTAAAACATGAATGTAATCAGGTTTAAGGTAATCTAATATACGGCTGTAGTGGGTAATCACTAAGAAACTACGTTTCTCATCTTTCATCTGGTTAATGCCTTCGGATACTGCTTTGAGTGCGTCAATGTCCAAGCCTGAATCAATCTCATCTAAAATAATGACATCGGGTTCGAGGATGAGCATCTGTAAAATCTCATTACGTTTCTTCTCACCACCTGAAAACCCTTCATTGAGTGAACGGCTAACCATGTCGGGTTTCATGCCCAAGGCAGTTAAATGTTCTCGCATGAGGCGTAAAAATTGAGCAGCGTTGAGTTCCTCTTTACCATCATGAATTCGTTTGGCATTGAGAGCCGTTCGTAAAAAATAAGCATTGTTCACCCCTGGGACTTCAACAGGATTTTGAAAACTCATAAAAATTCCTTCTAAAGCACGCTCTTCAGGGCTTAACTCTAAAAGGCTTTTACCTTTGTAGCTGATGTCACCTGCTGTTATTTCAACATCGTAGTGACCTACAATGGCTTTAGAAAGGGTCGATTTACCTGCACCATTAGGACCCATAATGGCATGAACTTTTCCTTTTTCAAGGCTTAGGTTCAATCCTTTAAGTATCTCTTTGTCTCCAATTTTGGCATGAAGATTTTTTATATCAAGTATCATCCTACACTTCCTTCTAATGTTAAGTTTAATAATGCTTTGGCTTCAACAGCGTACTCCATTGGAAGTTGGCTAAAGACCTCTTTACAGAAACCATGCACAATCATCGAGACGGCATCCTCTTCGTTAATCCCCCGTTGTCTGAGGTAGAAGAGTTGCTCATCACTAATTTTAGAGGTACTTGCCTCATGTTCTATCTGTCCTTGGGTATCTTTGGATTCTAAATAGGGAAAAGTATGAGCTCCACACTCGCTTCCGATGAGCAGTGAATCACACTCACTGTGGTTTCTAGCTCCTTTGGCAGAGGAAGCTATTTTGACCAAACCTCTATAGGTATTTTGCCCTTTCATGGCAGAGATACCTTTAGAGACAATGGTTGATGAGGTGTTTTTACCCAAATGAATCATCTTGGTTCCTGTGTCGGCTTGTTGGGCTAAGGTAGTGACGGCTACAGAGTAAAATTCACCGACTGAGTTGTCCCCTTTTAAGATACAGCTTGGGTATTTCCACGTAATGGCTGAACCTGTCTCAACTTGTGTCCATGAGATTTTAGAGTTCTCTCCTTGGCAGAGTCCTCGTTTGGTTACAAAGTTGTAGATGCCCCCTTTTCCTGTTGCGTCGCCTGGGTACCAGTTTTGAATGGTGGAATATTTAATCTCAGCGTCCTTCATCGTAATGAGTTCTACTACAGCTGCATGGAGTTGATGTTCGTCACGTGTTGGGGCTGAACATCCCTCATTATACGAAACATACGAACCCTCATCAGCCACAATAAGTGTACGTTCAAACTGTCCCGTGTTGAGAGCATTGATTCTAAAATAGGTTGAAAGCTCCATGGGACAACGCACCCCTTTTGGAATGTAGACAAACGTTCCATCGGTAAATACAGCTGAGTTAAGTGCTGCAAAGTAGTTGTCACTCATCGGTACCACCGAGAACATATATTTTTTAATCAATTCAGGATGTTCGCGTATCGCTTCGGAGATAGAGCAAAAGATAATGCCATGTTTGTTCAGCTCTTCACTGTAGGTCGTTTTAACCGAAACCGAATCAAACACAGCATCAACAGCAATACCTTGCAGTTGTTTCTGTTCATCAAGAGGAATGCCCAGTTTCTTATAGGCTTCTAATATTTTTGGGTCAACTTCATCCAGTGATGATGGGGCCGTTTTAGGAGCAGAGAAGTAAGAGATAGCCTGATAATCAATAGGCTCATAATCAAGATGTGCCCAGTGAGGTTCGCTCATTTTTTTCCAACGTTCAAATGCTTTAAGTCGTAATTTCAGCATCCACTTTGGTTCTTCTTTTTTCTGTGAGATAAAGGCAATGGTATTTTCATCTAAACCAGCTTCAACCGTATCGGTCTCAATGTCTACTTCAAATCCAAGTTTGTAGTCACCTGCAACTACTGTATCAATTTGTTTATTTTCCATTATTTTTAGCCTCCTTTTATCTGGGGTGCTAATGGTCTATGTATTCAAAATATATCACAAAAGAATTGGAGAGTCAAGGATTTTTGATTAATTGAGAGTATTTTACTCTTATTTAAAAATCTAACATTAATTTATAGGGTTAAAATACAGTGTTTATAATTGAATTATTTATAAGAATTTAAGATTAGATATTTTTTTTATGTTTAAATTGTTTAAAATTTAATTAAAATTACAAATAAATATTAAAACTTATGATAGAAGTAGAGTAAGTGCTAAAGAGGACTAAAGTGTCAACAAAAATCAAAGTTGCTTATCAGGGAATTGCCGGGGCATATTCACATTTGGCGTGTTCTAATTATTTTGGTGAAGAGGTAGAATCCATAGCCAATGAGACATTTGAAGCTGCGATGGAAATGGTAGAAGAGGGTCAAGCTGATTTTGCTTTGATACCGATTGAAAACAAAACAGCAGGTCGGGTAGATGAGTTTTATGGACTGATTCCTGATATGAAACTTCAGATTGTAGGGGAACATTACCAAAAAATTGAACATTGTCTTTTAGGTTTAAAAGAGAGTACTTTGGAAGATATTACTTCAGTTTATTCACATCCCCAAGGGTTGGCTCAATGTCGTGAGGGTATTAAAAAATTAGGTCTTAAACCCATTGCACAATTTGACACGGCAGGTTCTGCAAAAGAAATTAGTCGTATACAGGACAAGAGTATCGCTGCTATAGCTTCATCTTTGGCTGCCCGGACTTATGGTTTAAAAATTTTAAAATACAATGTACAAGATCAAAAAGATAACTTTACACGTTTTATTGTTTTGTCTAATACAACAAATGTAGTGTTCAAAGAAGATACAGCCTATGTAACGTCGATTATATTTGAAGTAAAGAATGTTGCTTCAGCACTCTTCAAAGCATTGGGTGGTTTTGCTAACAATGATGTAAATATTTTAAAAATAGAAAGTTACATCCCTTTGGGTAAATTACAAGAGAGTCATTTTCATATTGATGTCGATGGTTCAATAGAGAGTGAAGATTTACAAAAGGCAATCAGTCAATTGAGTTTGTATGTTAAAAAGCTTAAAATATTGGGTTCTTATGAAAAGAATCCAATACGTGTTCGCGAAAGTGATTGTTAACCATTTTTCACCAATATTAAGTACCTTTTTAGTATAATCCCCCAATTAATTAAAAGGGTACTTCTTCATGCCAAAACGCACTGACATTAAAACTATTTTACTTATCGGTTCTGGACCAATTGTTATTGGACAGGCTTGTGAATTTGACTATTCCGGGACTCAAGCAGCTAAAACGCTTAAAGAGTTAGGATACAGAGTTGTTCTTATTAACTCAAATCCGGCTACGATTATGACCGATCCTGAATTTGCTGACCGAACGTATGTTGAGCCTATTACGGCTGAGGTTATTTCTAAAATCATCAAAAAAGAGAACGTTGACGCCATTTTACCAACCATGGGTGGACAGACAGCATTGAATGTTGCTATGGAAATGAACGAAAAAGGAATGCTGAAAAATGTTGAATTTTTAGGGGCTACGCCTGCAGCAATTAAAAAAGGTGAAGACCGTCAAGAGTTCAAAGAAGCAATGATTAAAATCGGAATGGATTTACCTATTTCTGAATATGCTTACAACATGGACGAAGCAATGGAAGTGGCGAAAAATATTGGTTTCCCACTGATTATTAGAGCATCATTTACCATGGCTGGTGGTGGTTCTGGTGTGGCATACAACATCGACGAGTATAAAAAGATTGTTCAAGGTGGTCTTGATGCTTCTCCTATTTCTGAAATTCTAATCGAAGAGTCCCTGCTTGGTTGGAAAGAGTATGAGATGGAGGTTATTAGAGACCGAGCTGACAACTGTATTATCGTCTGTTCTATCGAAAATTTTGACCCAATGGGTGTGCATACAGGAGACAGTATTACCGTTGCTCCTGCTTTAACATTGACCGACAAAGAGTATCAAAGAATGAGAGATGCTTCTTTTAAGATTCTTAGAGAAGTAGGGGTCGATACAGGTGGATCAAACGTTCAATTCTCGGTTAATCCTAAAGATGGTCGTATGATTGTTATTGAGATGAATCCAAGAGTAAGCCGTTCTTCAGCTTTGGCTTCTAAAGCAACCGGTTACCCCATAGCAAAAGTAGCAACACTGTTGGCTGTAGGGTTTACTCTTGATGAGATTACCAATGACATTACAGGAACAGCTGCGAGTTTTGAACCTGTAATTGACTACGTGGTAACCAAAGTTCCAAGATTTACTTTTGAAAAATTTCCAATGGCAGACTCTACACTCAGTACAGCAATGAAGTCAGTTGGAGAGGCGATGAGTATTGGACGTACGTTTAAAGAGTCATTCCAAAAAGCATTGATTTCTCTTGAGACGGGCTTAACTGGGTTTGACTTTATGGACTGTGATGAAGAGACTTTAGTTCATGAAATTCGACGTTCAAATGCTGACCGTGTCCTTTATGTTTATGAAGGACTAAGAAGAGGAAAAACAGTTGAAGAGATTTTTGACCTTTGTAAAATTGATCAATGGTTTCTTTACCAATTAGAAGAGTTGGTGGCTGTTGAGAAAGCAATGGACATTGCTCTATTAACCGATGCAACACGATTACGTAAAGTAAAATCAGACGGTTTCTCTGATGCAATGATTGCTACGGTGATTAACAAAAATGAAGGCATGAACTTCTCTGAAAATGACATCTACAATGCCCGAGAAAAAGCAGGAGTTCTTTTAGAGTATAACGAAGTAGATACCTGTGCAGCAGAGTTTGAGGCGTTAACCCCTTATCTCTACTCAACAACCAACATTACCAAATTACCTCAACCAATAAAAGAAGAGTCTACTGAGAAAAAAGTGCTGGTCATTGGTGGAGGTCCAAACAGAATTGGTCAAGGAATTGAGTTTGACTACTGTTGTGTTCATGCAGCCTTTGCACTTGAAGACATGGGTGTAAAATCAATCATGTATAACTGTAACCCTGAAACCGTTTCTACCGATTATGATACATCAGATATTTTATATTTTGAACCCATTGACTTTGAACATGTGCGTAATGTTATTGAAATTGAAAAACCTGATGGGGTTATTGTTCACTTTGGTGGGCAGACACCTCTTAAATTGGCGAAGAGTCTAACAGCCATTGGTGCGAACATTTCCGGTACCACAGCTAAGGTCATTGACCTTGCTGAAGACAGAGAGCAGTTTTCAGAGTTCATTAATAAATTGGGCTTAAAGCAGCCAAACAACGGTACAGCCTTTGCTAAAGATGAAGCGATGAGCATTGCCAATCGTATTGGTTACCCTGTTTTGGTTCGTCCAAGTTTTGTTCTTGGTGGTCGTGGTATGAAAACGGTTTTCTCAGATACTGAATTAAAACAGTATATGGATGAAGCTGTTTCTGTTTCAAACGATGCACCTGTTCTTATTGATAAGTTCTTGAACAATGCGATTGAACTGGATGTTGATGCGATTTGTGATGGTAAAGAGGTGTATATCGGTTCAGTCATGCAACACATCGAAGAGGCTGGAATTCATTCAGGTGATTCGGCCTGTTCTTTACCTACCTTTTCTATTTCAGATAAATTGGTCGAAGAGATTAAAGAACAGACAGCCAAGATCGCTTTAGGACTTGGTGTTGTGGGTCTTATGAACATTCAGTATGCTATTTTTGAAGATGAAATTTACCTTATTGAGGTCAACCCAAGAGCCTCAAGAACCGTTCCATTTGTTTCAAAAGCAACCGGTGTTCCATTGGCAAAAGTAGCCACCAGAGTCATGATTCAAGGTGATTTAAGAGAGTCATTGAAATTTTACGATACTTTTAACGTAGTAAACTTTGATAAAAAGATTATGGAGCCAAACTTAAAAGGTCACGTGGCTGTTAAAGAGGCTGTATTCCCATTCAACAAACTTCCGGGAGCTGACTTACTGCTTGGACCTGAAATGAAATCTACAGGTGAAGTTATGGGTATTTCAGATAACTTTGGTATGTCTTTTGCAAAGAGTCAATTTGCAGCAAAAAACAACATTCCACTAGAGGGTAAAGTCTTTATTTCATTGGGGGATAGCGATAAAAAATATGTGGGTGAAATTGGACAATCATTTACCAATTTGGGCTTTGAAATTGTGGCAACAGGTGGAACGCACAGAGCATTAGAAGCAGCAGGTGTTGTTTCGAGTCAAGTACTTAAAATCTCTGAAGGTCGTCCAAATATTGATGACATGATTAAAAATGGCGAGATTGCATTGGCAATTAATACGAGTGAAGACCAAGGAAGCAAACAAGATGGTCGAACCATTCGTCAATCGGTTTTAGGACAAAACATTGCTTACTTCACCACCGTTGCAGCTGCGAAAGCTACAGCATTGGCGATTAAAGAGTTACACGATTCTAAAGGTGAGTTAGAGCCTAAGGCGTTGCAGGATTACCTAAACTAAGTTTGGGATATGTAGGTCGGGATGAGGGCAACCCGACCTACGGAGCTTTTTATGAATTCTAACCTCTATTTAACCCAAACCGACACCACCATAGGTTTTGTCTCGCAAGATGCTTCTAAAATTGACGATGCTAAACAACGACTTCCTAATAAACATTACATACGTGTGGTGAATTCCTTAGAGATTTTAAAAACGTTTACCCGTGTTCCCAATCAACATAAAAATCGTGTACGGCGTGCCAAGCGTACAACGTTTATTATGCCTAATGGTCGTTCGTTTCGTGTGGTGAAGGGTACCGAACATAACTTATTACTTGATCGATTAAAATGGCTCTACAGCTCTTCGGCGAATCTAAGTGGGGCTGAGTATAATGAAGCGTATGCAAAAGAGGCTACTGAGGTGTTGGTCAGTTTTCCTTTACAACGTCAAGGTAATGCTTCTAAAATATACCGTTTAAGTCAGACTAAAATGAAGGTCATTCGTTAATGAGAGCGATTGTAAATGCAAAGATTATTACAGATAGAGAGGTTTTAGAAGGCTATAACCTTTTGTTTAAAAAAAAGATTATAAAAATAACCAAAGAGCTACCCATTTGGGCGAAGGTAATTGATGCTAAAGGTTTGTATCTTTCGGCTGGTTTTATCGACATACATATTCATGGATCAGCTGGTTTTGATGTGATGGATGCTACCCCGGAAGCCTTAACCGGAATAGCTAAAAGCATTCTTCAGACGGGTACGACCTCTTTTTTAGCAACGACGATGACCATGAGTCGGACAGATATTGAATCGGCTTTGCTCAATGTTCAAAACTTTAAACAAACAGAGGGTGCTAAAATTTTAGGTGTACACTTGGAAGGTCCGTTTATCAACCCTATAAAACATGGGGCTCAAGACCCAAAATATATTCAAAAACCCAATATAGAATTGATTGAACCTTATATGAATAGTGTAAAAATGATAACCCTAGCTCCTGAAGTTGAAGGGGGAAAAGAGTTTATTGAGCATCTTAAGGCACATTATCCTCACGTACTTTTAAGCATAGGTCACAGTGATGCTTCGTATGAAGAGAGCAAGCAGAGTTTTAAATGGGGTATTTCACACACAACCCATTTGTTTAACGCAATGAATCCATTGCACCACCGAGAACCAGGAGTGGCAGGTGCAGCTTTAGAAGATAAGCGTGTTAGTTGTGAAATTATAGCCGACCTTATACATGTGCATCCTTCATTTTTTAATATGCTTTATAAGCTTAAGCCGGAGCAGTTGGTTTTAGTAACCGATGCCATGAGAGCAGGGTGTATGCACTGTGGTGAGTACGATTTGGGTGGACAAAAAGTTTTAGTAAAAGAGGGAGAAGCCCGACTTGAAGATGGTACATTGGCAGGAAGTGTTTTAAAACTCAATGAGGCGTTAAAGAACTTTTATGAACATACCAATATTGGATTGGTAGAACTTGTGAATATGGTAACCAAAATTCCAGCTGAGAAATTGGGCTTAGAATTGGGGGCTTTAAAAGAAGACTATCCTGCTGATTTTGTTCTGTTTGATGAAGAATTTAATGTCCATCAGACTTTTGTTAATGGTGTGATGGTTAAAGAATTTGAATTTAAAGAGGAAAGTAATGAAGAATAATTTTATAAAAGTCTTATGTTCAAAATCATTTTAATACTCTCTCTTTTCATCAATACTCTCTTTGCTTTGGAGATAGAAGAGAAGAGAGCATTTTATAACATATTGACAGATTCTGAAATTTATATAGATAAAAGCAACTCCTTAAGCATTCAAGAGATACAGCAACAACACTTTTCAAAAAACACTCAAAAGAGTTTAGGCTTTGGCTACTCTCCTGACTTTACCGTATGGGTAAAGTTTACACTGGAAAATCGTAGTTCTACAAAGATAGATAAAATCATAGAGTATGCTAACCCTTTAACCACAAATGTAACATTTTTTGACCCTAAATCAAACAGAACCATAGAAGATGGTTTGACAAATATTCAACCAAACAGAGAGAGTTTAAATCCTATTTTTTTCATAACTGTAGAACCACATAGCTCTAAAACTTTTTACATTAGAGCTTACTCTCACATTACTACACTTATTGTAAAGGTACATCTATGGGATACCAATAGTTTTTATAAACATGAGATAAAATATCAATTTATTTTGGCGATATTTTTTGGGGCGATGGGGATTATTATCCTTTATAATTTATTGATTTATTTTGGAACCAAAGAGATTAGTTACCTATATTATGTTCTTTTTTTTCTCTTTGTTGTTATCCATCAATTACTCTATAGAGGTATTCTCAGTTTATATATCTTATCCTCTAACTCAATAACGCAAATCGTAGAATTTTCTTCTTTTCTTGTAGCCATTATTGCTTTTTTTTAGCACTTTTTACAAAAAGTATATTAGAGTTAAATCAATATCCAAAAATCAACAGACTATTAACTTTTTACTTAATAATTTTTCCTATTTTAGTAATGTTGTGTTATTGGATAGAGTTACATAGGTATAAAAATATATTTTCTATGTTATTAATAATTTTTTTATTTTTTATCATACTCTACGCACAGTGTAAAAGAAATAAACAAGCTTATTTTCTTTCAGTTGGATGGGGATTGATTATTACTTCTGGTTTTTTTATGTATCTATCAAGTCTTGGTATCGTTGATATATTTTCTTATATTCCTTATTATACTGAAATAAGCGTGACGATAGAATCACTTATTCTTTCTTTCTTGTTAGCCGATAAAATCAAACAGCTACACAAAGAGAAAATCACTCTACAAGAGAACTTCATCACTTATCAAAAAGAGGAGAAAAAGAAACTATCCAACATGGTAGAAGAGAAAACAGAAGCCTTAAAAGTCTCTTTAGAGGAGAAAGAGTTACTTTTAAAAGAGCTAAATCATCGAGTTAAAAACAGCATACAGACCATTGTCTCTTTTTTACGACTTCAAATTGATGAGATAGAAGAGAGAAAAACACAACAAATTTTGATGAATATTGAGAATAGAATTATGTCAATCAGCCACCTTTATGCTCTGCTATACACCAAAGAGAACATCTGTTTTGTCAATACCCATGAGTATTTTAGCCTTTTGGTGGAGGATATAGAGACAAGCTATGCCATGCCTCATATAACCATAGAGATAAAAACTGAAATCAATATCGCCTCCGAGTATGCTATCTATTGTGGTTTTATACTCAATGAGGTAGTAACAAACTCGTTACAACACGCCTTTAAAGAAAGAAAGAAAGGGCATATTTTGGTTCATTTGAGAAAAGAGAAAAATTGCTATAAGTTATTATTTTGTGATAATGGTATCGGCTATAAAGAGAATTCAGATGAAGAGAGTCTAGGGCTTGTTATTATAGAAACCTTGGTGTTAAGCCAACTACAAGGAACACTAAAAATAGACTCAACAAGTGGTGTTCAAATAGAGATAGAATGGAGAGACAATGAGTAAAATAGATATTTTGATAGTTGAAGATGAAGCCATTGTTGCTTTAGAGATTAAAAGAAGTATTTTAAAAATGGGTTTTAATGTGAGTGATTTTGTAAGCAATTATGAAGATGCTCTTATAAGTGTGAGAGAGAAAAGACCTGATATTGTATTGCTAGATATTAATTTAAAAAATAGCAAAGATGGTATAGAAATAGCCAAAGAGATTAAAAAAATAGCCGATATTCCCATCATCTATCTTACAGCTTTTTCTGATGATAAAACCATAACACGGGCTGTCCAAACCAACCCTATTGGATACTTGGTAAAACCCTTTAAACGAGAAGATTTAAAGTCAACTTTGCAACTTAGTATCTATAAAATTAACTCAACTAAATGTGTAGAGAGTAGCTTAAACTCCATAGGTCATGGCTACAGTTATGACACCATCAATCATAATCTTTTTTTTAAAGAACACCCTATTAAGTTAAGCCAAAAAGAGAGGATTCTGTTAGAGATGCTCATTGAAGCAAAAGGAAACATTATTCCTTTTGCTATATTAGAAAATCACATATGGAACGGAAGTTCTGTCTCGGACAGTGCTTTACGAACACTGCTTTATAGACTTAGAGGGAAGCTGGACTATACACTTATTGAGACAGTTCCTTCATTTGGGTTTAGGCTTACACCTCCTACATAAAATCTATTTAGGCAGTTTTCAACTCTCCTAAAAAAGCTTTTTTAAAAAAATTAGAGATTTTCAAAGTATCCCAGAATGTAATAATTAATGGATTAGGCAGTTTTCCATAAATATTGATTTTCTTTGCAAAGGTAAATCCTCCAAACTTGCTATAAAGTTTAAAATGTTCATCTTTAATAGCAGAAATTGTCTTAGTAATTGAATTTTTGAGAGTAATAAGATATACACCTTTTGTTAGCCATTTAAACTCTTGATTTAATCCAACTCTATCATGTTTGACGCTTAGGCGTGAAATCTCTACTATAGATTTACCTTCTGCTCGTAAGTAATCAAGTGGAAAATGAGTATCTATAGGAAGTTTTTTATCGGAATCAAATATTACTCTACACGTTCCTGTAACAATATCATTTACTTTGGTGTAAAGTATTGCAGAATTTTCATCATAAGTATCAAAATTTAACCCTTTAATCATATCAGGGAATTCATTATCATACTTTATTTTTGTATAAACTTCACTGCGTAATCTAAATATCTCTATAAGCTCTCTAGTTGTTGTTGCTAGGTAGAGATTTTTTGAATTATTTTCCCAAATCAACTTCTTATTAAATGCTATAGCACTACTTATAATCTGTACCAACTTTTTTTTTAGATGGTTCGACCTCTATATCAAAATCTTTTAAAGCTTGATTGATATGAAACTTTAGAATCGTGCTTTGTACTTGTTTGTTTAATGTTGTCATGTTTTTCCTTTTTTATAAACTTGAAAAAGGATTTTTACATAATCACGTCACAGGTAGTATCACAGATTGTATTTTTTAATATTTTTTTATTTTGAGAAATATTTTTTTAGATGTTTTGTGACGCTAGTTGTGACGAGATTTGTATATACTAATAAAAATAAATTAGGGAAATTAATGAAGAAAATATTTATAGTAATAATACCAATATTGGTATTATCAAAACCTGTTAAGATAGATGAGATATTGACAGAGAAAAATACATTTCGAATTGATACTTCTTTATCGTATAGTAATATACAAAGAACAGATGGTGGTGCAGTACCACTACAATATCAAACACAAAATGGTGATTTTGTTACTATACCAACATTTGTAGGTGACAGTAAATCTAATCAGGACTACATAAACTATGGTTTTACATTAAGATATGGAGTAACTAAAGATATTGAAATTTTTTCTTCACTAAATATGCATACATCAGATACTCACTTTAGTAATAGTGGACAATTTGATACTCAACATGAAAAAGGATTTAACTCTTTACTATTGGGTGCTACATATCAAATAAAACACGAAAATGATACTCCTTCTTTACTGATTGGAACCAATATAGATGTTATTGATAGAACCAATTTTTCAGGTACAGATAAAAATGTAAACTTTAAAGGTTATACCTTTTTTGTAACTTCATATTATACGGTTGACCCTATTGTTTTTTTAGTAAACTCATCTTATAGGTATAATTTAGAAAAAAAATATAATAATCACAGTGTAGAAAATGCCAAACAATTTTCACTCTCTCCTCAAATCTTTTTTGCTGTTAATCCCTATACCAGTTTAAGTACAGGTGTAAAATATAATTATAGAGGTAGTACTAGGGTAGATAATACAGAAGTGAGTAGTAGTGGCTCTAGTATGACCTATCTCTTGGGTACAAGTTATGAAATAAATGCAAAAAGTACGCTAAATATTGATGCTGATTATAGTAATAGTATGGGAATTTCTCAAAATAGTCTCTCTATGGGACTTTCGTATAAATTTTAAAAGAAATAAAATATGAAAAAAATATTATTAATTACTTTACCACTATGGGTAATGGCAGATATTCATATCGTACATAAAGAATACCATATAAAAAAACCAATTAAATCTTGGATAGAATTTAAAAATGAAAATCTTGTACGACAAAAATTTGATTACTCTTGTGGAAGTGCCTCCTTAGCAACGGTTATGCACTATTTTTATGACCAAAATATGACAGAAATGAGTATATTGAACGATATATTGGATATGAAAGGAATTGGTAAAGAGAAAGCAAAAGAGCTTGAAGAGGAGGATATGTCGCTCTCTTTTTTAGATTTAAGTCAATATATTAAAACTAAAGGCTTTAAAGCTATTGGTTTAGCTCTTGATTTAAAAGCACTTAAGTCACTTAAAGCTCCTGTTATACTATTTGTTAAAATAAGAAAAAATGAACATTTTACAGTTTTTAAAGGAATGGATGAAAAATATGTTTATTTGGCTGACCCATCATTTGGGAACAGCAAGATTAAAATTTCTAAATTCAAAGAGATGTTTTATCAGCGTGATGATTTAAAGCACCCTGGAAAACTTCTTGCTATTTTACCTGTCACCAAGAAAACAACCATGAATAAAAAGTTCATGGAGATTCAAAAAAGTTCAAATTTTATTTATGATGTGATTAAGACCAATACGTTAAAGGAGTAGTATTACCATTAGGCTGAGGCTCTAAGTTATTTTAGATGCCTTAGAGGTTCAGCCTTATTATTTCAAGTAATATTTATTAGATTAGTAGGTAAGAGCTTAATATCAGGTACTCGATAAAGGCTGGATAGAAAAACTCTTAAGAAAACTATAACATAATTTAACTCAAATCTTATTTGAGATATATCGTTGAACCAAAAATAAAACAGAAGGATTTTTCATGAAGAAAACAATTTCAATCATGACAATAAGCTTATTAACTGCCACTACCTTGGCTACTGCGTCACCAAATGAGCAAATGGGTTTTGCAACATTAAATAAGAGTGATTCTCATATGCTTTTTGGGCATAACAATAACAATGTCATTGCTTTAGGGCAGGATGAGATGAAGAATACTGAGGGTGAGTGGGGAATATGGGGTGCAATTGCTGGTGCTATTTCAGGTGCCTATGGATACTTAGGATATTCTGCTGGTTCTGGTAGTTGGTCATGGTCAAGATTAGGAATGGCTACAACACAAGGTGCTATAGCAGGTGCAATATTACCTACACCTACAGCGATAAGATGGACAGCTACCAGATATACTGCTATGAGTGCAGGTGTATCTACTGGTTGGCTTTGGAGATAAAAAATGATTAAAATATCCTTTTTTATCTCTATAATAACACTCCTTTTAGGAGTGTTATTAATTTTTATAGATAAAATAGATTCATTCATTATTGCATTTATCTTATCTATAAGTTGTATGACTTTTTTTATATTTATTTTACATTTATTAAATATAGATTCATTTTCTAAAAAATATCCAACAGTATATTCTTTTATATTTATTGCGATAATAGGTATATTTGGAGGTATAATTCCAAATATTTTAGAAAAAATTATAAATAGTTGGAGATAAAATATGTTCTGTAAGCATATTACAATTTTTATATTAACTAGTCCACTATTATTCTTATCTAATTATTTATAATGTATTTTGCACAAAATTTAAATATATATGAATCTCTAATGATATTCCTTTTAGGAATATCATTTAGTGTTATTCTGAATAAAAAAACTGGCTATTATAAAATAGGTTTTAATCCATTGAATCATTCACTTTTTGAAAACCTTTTATTTATAATTCAGTTTTTTTTGATTATGTGGGGTGCTACAGCTATTCTAGAAGAAATATTTAAATATTTTGGAATAAAGTAGACAGGACACTATTTAATCATTTTATTTTAAATATTACTTAATAATTAAATCTA
>JAHJJU010000071.1 GCA_018822805.1 bacterium | reverse complement strand
TATTCTTGCCTCTAGTTTCTCTACCATCATGATTATCTTTGCTGCTGCTTCTGGATTACTTTTACAAAATTCTATTGCTTCTTGTTCTGTCATATTAGCCGTATTTTACCATATTTCTTTTTTGGGTGCTGAATGGTTACATAATATCAATGAAACACTTAATACATTTAATATCTTAACTGAAAATATAAAAAGTGACATAAATAGAGAGATTGAAGATATAGTAGCTCAATATTACATAAAAATGAATACACACAATTCAGAAAAGATGTTTAAAAAGATAGACAAAGCTATATCAGATGAAATCTCTAAAATTATTGTAAAAAATATACAAGATGTTTTTGAAAACTTTAGCTACTCTCTTAATAATTTAGCCACTTCAATAAATGGAAAGAGCTTTAAAATTGATGATGTATATGAAGAGTATACCTCTAGTACAGAAGAGAGAAACAGAAATATTGGTTCAGCTCTTTTAGGACTTGGAGCAACTATTGGAGCAGGACTCTTAACAGGTGGAGGAGCTTGGATTGTAGCAGGGGTAACAATATTAGCTACAGGTGCAGGTGGCTATGTGGGTGGTAAAATAGGAGAGATGACAGGATCTAAATACACATCAAAAGTTAATGTTGGAGATAATAAGGAAGAGGTTATTCAAAAATTTAAAGAGATGCAAATAGGTATCCATTATGATAATACTAAAAAGATATATGAAGATATTCAAAAGTCTTTTTTTATTCCTCTGCAAGAGATGATAGAAACAATGAAGTTAGAATTAGAAAGATTTGAAAAAAATATAAATAGTTTTAAAAAGGAGCTTTTATGATTGTAGATAAAAACAGATATGAAACGATAGTCGAAGATGTCATTAAATATTCAAAAAATGAAGTATCAGAGAATGACTTAAAACAATTTCAACAACACATTGAAGAAAAACTAGAAAACTTTGAACCAACACTGATGGTTTATGGGACGTATAATGCAGGAAAAAGTACTTTACTCAATGCTCTATTTGGCATAGAAGAGATGGCAAAAACTGGGGATTCCCCTGAAACAGCTGAGGTGTCTGAGTATAAATATAACGGTTATACAATATATGATACCCCAGGAATTAATGCACCAATTGAACATGAGAATGTAACAAATGAACATTTAAAAAAATGTGAAGTTATTCTCTTTGTTCTTAGTAATGATGGTTCATTAGAAGAGGAGTATGTTTATACGAAAATAAGTGAGATTATAAAGTTAAATAAACCACTATTAATTGTTTTAAACAATAAAAAAAATAGTGATCCTAATTCAAAAGAGAGTATTCAAGAGATAGATAAGGTTAATATCAATTTATCAAAAATTGGAGATAGAGCTGGTATCAAAAATATTGAAGAAAAAGTCTCTTTATGTATGGTTGATGTCAAAACAGCACTAGAAGGTAAAATCGAACAAGAGCAAGAACTTATAGATGAAAGTAATATTGTACAACTTGAGAAAAATATTGATAAGCTTTTAACTGAAGCAGGAAATAAAGAGGTTATTAATGCTTTAAACCTTTATATTAAAAGTTTTATAAATGATGTTATATCTAAAATTGATATGAAAATAGATAATCCAGAATTACAAAAAGTTGAAGAGTTATTAACTTTCCTTGAAAAATTTAAAAATAAGTCTGAAATAGAATTAAAAAATATTATTCATAAAAAAATGAATATATTAGAGAGTGGACTAAGAGCAAGGTTACTAAATGGAAGTAATGAAGAAGAGATACATCAATACCTTGAAAACTTTTTAGATACTCTTATCTCCCAAATAGAATCAAAATTTGAAACTATTTCTAGTGAATTAAAAGCTAGAATAGAACAGTTTTCTGAAGATATGAATGCCATTAATATAGACTATGAAAAAGTAAGACTTGAAAGTAGTGAAGAGGCAAACGAAGAGACCTCGACTGTTATAGAAGATACATTAAAAAATGCATTAAAGAATAAAGAGCTTGTAACAAATGTAACAAAAGAGGCTTTATTGAAATTAAGAGAGTTTAAAATTTTATTTAAAGGAAAATGGGAAAAAACATTAGGAAAATATGCAGGGAAATTTGCAATAGTTGTCAATGTATTGGTTGGAGCATACGAAATCTATCAAGCAATTAGCTCACATAATAAACAAGTAGAAGCACAAAGGCAACATGTATTGAGTGCTAAAAATAAATCTGAAGAGATTATAGATAGTTTGAAAACTGATTTATTTGATAGTATTGATGGGGTTTTAAATGAAGTTTTTGATAATTTAATTAAAAACTTTAGAAAAGCTTCCGATGAGTTGAATAAAAACAATGTTTCTTTATTGGGAAATAAGCAAAAAATACAGATGACACTGAATCAATTATTAACTTAAAATAAGTATAAATTATTGATTCCAACAAAGATACAATAAACTTTAACACTTTAAACGATGTAACTATCGATGCTTCTATGCCTGTAGTGGTAAGAGAAGGTGGTAAGCAGTGGGACAGAACGGGTGCTACACTAGAGACTGTTGCTGTTATTCCTGATAGTACTTACGCAATGTTCCACGAAGAGATGGTAGCTGATTGTGTTGCAAATGGTCAGTACGATGTAACCACCATGGGTGCAATGCAAAATATCGGTCTTATGGCTCAAAAAGCAGAAGAGTATGGTTCTCACCCAAGAACATTTGAGTTGGCTGAAGCTTGGTACAGTAACGGTATCTGCTGGGGATAAAGTTCTTATGAGCTTTGAGTGTGAAGCTGGAGATATCTGGAGACTAGAACAAAGACTAAGGGGTCAAATACTTTTTTAAAATAAAACTTAACCTATGCTTCAATAATTTTAACTAAAACGGATTAATAATCTCCAAGTCAATATCTAAAATTCTACCCTCAAAGCGTTGCATTAGGTCATTGTTTAGCCAATGAGATAAATTTTTAATCTTGTTCTTTTGCTTCTCTTTGTCTAGCTTTTCAATTCCAAATCGTATCTCTCCAAGGGTAATCACAGAGAGGAAAATATCATTTTCATCTAACGAGTTGATATAATCAAGAACTTTTTGATTTGGCTTTTTAGAGACAAACTCAGAAATTATATTTGTATCTAAAAGATATTTCAAAACTCAACCCTGCCACTATAAGTCTCTTGATTTCGTTCAAATGAAAGACCAACCAAAGGAGAAGATTGAAAAAAATCGCCTAAAGACTCTTTTTTTTGTTGAGGCTTTTGAATCGATTTATTCATTTTTACACGCACTTTATTTTTAGGCAATATCTCTAAAAATGACATTACTTTATCAAAAATATCACTGCTTATATCTAACTGTATGGTTTGCATTGTCATCGTGTACTCCACCTGTTTTTATTTATGATTATAGCATATCTTTGTCTAACTTTGAACTTCTCAACAAGAATTAATTATGACTTTACATACGCTATGTTCCATACAGAGATGGTAGCTGATTGTGTTACAAATGGTCAATACGATGCCAAAAAATAATTATTATTTTACTCTTAATTGCTACAAATAAGGATAAAAATTATTATTTATATCCTAAAGAAAGTCAACCATGAAATTTTTCAGTAAGTTTTAGTAGAATTATGAAAGAACAAAACAATGGAACAATAATGAAGAAAGAAGAAATTATAGGGACACTTAAAGCACACTACTCACGTGATGTACGAAAACAGTTGGTCAAAAGCATTTTAGAAAATGAAAAATCCGGAGATCAAATAGCGATTGATCAACAATATAAAATTATTAATCAAATCTTCTCTTATGTCCTACAACAATCAGGCTGGAGAATGGGACAAAGTTCTCAAGAGTGGGACAGTAAACCTTTAGAAATTATGGTTGAAGCTTTTCCACAAATAAAGACAACACTTTGGTACAATGAACAAAACATATCAGCCACTAAAAAAGTAACTGTGCTGGTAGGGAAAGAAGAAACATAATTCTACTCTCCCGAAATATAAAAAATTTAAACTTGGGAGCCAATAATGCTAAAACCTCTGCTCGTCATTCTCATAATTGTTAGTCTCATTGCCATTTGGTTAAACTTTGATCTTTTTGATTCTACTCCTAACACTGTTGTTACACAAAGTGTCGATGCTCAAATCGCCTCTGAACCTTTAACAACAACAGAAACTCAAAATATCACAACCCCACAAAAACCTATTACTACAAATAGAGATGAGAACCTTAGTAAAGAAATTCAAGCCCTTTTTAAGCAAGCCAGTCTGTTATTTCAAAAAAATTTTGATGATAAAGCGTTGGAGCTTTATGATCAAATTATTCAAAAAATTGGAAACAGTACCGATACAACACGTCTACAAGATTTTGCAAAAGCCTATTTTCAAAAAGGTCTCATTCATCAAATTTACCCCAATAGTGATAAAGACGCTGCCTTCGAAGCCTATAACATGGTGATCAAAAAATTTGAAAAAAGTGATAATGAACTGCTCTTAAAACTCTATATTGAAGCCAAAATAAAACAAGCTTATCTATTCGACGATGATGAACGAATCGAAATTTATGATGAACTGGTTAAACAATTTGAAAACTATAAAAATAACAAATTTCAAACAGAAGTTGAAGAACTACTCTTCAGTCAAAGTTATAACTTAATGGGTAAAGATGATGAAGAATCCATGAGAATCCTCGATCGTATTATTAGCAAATACGATAAAGATGAAAATACAAAATTGCCGGAAAAGATAGAAACCTCTATTTTAAATACCATTGAGCTTGCCATTATTACCAACAATGATGATACAAAATACAGAGAGTTGGCTGACAAATACCTCTCTGAATCTCCTGACACCAAACCCCTACTCGGAATGCTTGATATTATCAGAAATGCACAAGATTTAGAGCAAAATGAAGCATTAAGCAAATGGAAAGAAGATCATGCTGATTACCGTTTCCCCGATTGGAGTTTTCAAGAGTTAAGAGCATGGATGATGAAAATTGAAGATAAAGGAACAAAAGAAAGAGTCAGTAAATATCTTGATGCTTTTGAAAATCATAAATACAATGTTGACCCTAAAAAAAATAAATCACAAAGTCATCATGATAATAGTGAAATTATTTATGAACCTCCTATCTACAACGAACCAACAGATGAACCCATTCAATATGAGAATCCATATACTCATGACGCTAACCAAGAGTATCAATATGAAACAGTTTATACGGCTCCTGATGCTTACTAAAGAGCTGAAGTCTATAAAGCGTTTATCAAAATTGCTTGAAGATGAAAAAAACCTATATTCTAAAAAGTCACTATCCTAAAAATAATAGTCCAATAATTAAAGCCATGATTGAACTTCATGGACAAAAGCTAAAATTGGACTATGAGATAATAGGTAATCTCAGCCAATACAACTTCCCAAAACCAACCAAACAACAAAGAGCCAATGAACTATGGAGAGATACCTGTTTTGAACTTTTTATTGCCAATACCTCTCAAGAGTCATACCATGAAATGAATATCTCTCCCTCTATACAATGGAATTGTTATCATTTTAATGCGTATAAAGAAGATATGAAAGAATCAACGCTTATCTTAGCTCCCACAATCAAAACCACTCAAAATGACCAAAGCTATAAATTATCCGTTGAGACCACCATTCAAGAAGAATTTTTTCATGAAATATTAGAAATAAATTTAGCCGTTATTCTTTTAGATACCGACAATACTCGACACTTTTATACACTCAAAAAGCGTGATGGCGTACCTGATTTTCATGATAGGGAAGGGTTTTTAAACATTAGCCAATAAAAAACTATTATTAATTCATCTGCACAAACCAAATTAATCCAATCACCCCAAACAAAACAAGCAACCCTATCTGCAACCATGAAGAGATTTTAATCGACTCATCCAAAGGCACGTTTCTTTACCTCTAAACTTGGTTCTTTAACAGAAGAGACTTTCAAAGACTGTATCTCATTTTCATGTTTAAGTCTATTGAACTTAGTCCCTAAATGTTCACAGATACCCTCTGCATCTTGCATTGCGATAGAAAGTGAGCTTGTAGCTCCCGGGCTTGGGGTCATGTTAAAAACCAATCCATCCTCTTCTATTTTTGCTTCACCCAACAGTAGCTCTTTTTTATTTTTATCAATAATTTGTGGACGCATTCCACCATAACCCGTTGCAAAAGTTATATCTTTTACATTCAGTGAGGGTATCACTTTTCGGGCATCTTTTATAAATACCTCTTTGCCCACCAAAGGCATCTCTTCAAGAACATTTTTTAAAATATAACGACGAATGGTGCTGTCTTTAAAAAGGTTCATATAGACCTGTGTTACATCTTTGTCAATGTTCAGTGCAGCAATTAAATCTTGTAAATGTAAAGCATGATAACGTTCCAACTTAAACAAGGCAAATGCCGTAGGACCAAAACGGGTGTTCCACCCTTGCGTCATGTCAGGGTCAGCATGAATGGCAGCAAAGGGAAGCTTTGGATTTTGCATGGTATAAACTTTGGAGTTCAAATATTTCTCTTTTGTAAAGAAGAAACTGCCTCCAATCGGTAAGACTGCATACTCTTTTCCATACCCCATTGACTGAGCAAACAGTAACGAATACGCTCCGGCATTCACCACAACGGTTTTAGCTTGAAAGACGGTTGTATCACTCGTAATGGTAAAGGTACCATCCTCTTCTCGCTCTATTTTGGTGACCTCTTCATTGTAACGCATCTGAATATTTTTATCGGTATCGAGTGCTTGTTGAACAAAACTCTCACTCAGCTTTTTATAGTCAACGGTCGTAATCTGACCTCTTGCACCCATGGCTAAAATGGGTTCTTCTCTGCCTTCTAACAATTTAGGTTCAAAGGTTGCTAAAAACGCTTCATCCCAAAGTTCAAGATACGGATAAAGTGTTTTAAATTCAACAAAACGCATTTTAAGCTCTTCGACCTCTCGTTCACCAACAGCCAAAAGCATTTTATCTCGTTTAAAACCTACCCTGTCAACCTCACCGAAATTTTGAATATAGTGAGAGACCATCAATGAGGCTTTTTTTACTTTTTGAGCTTTCTCATAGGTATAGTTACTCTCAATGTCTCCTACATGTAACGTTTGCGAGTTTGATTTTGGGTTCGAGTTAAGCTGTGAAACTTCATCATACTTCTCAAAAAGAATGATATTATTTAAATCGGTATATCGAGCAAGGGTAAAAAGAAGTGAAGTTCCTGCAACACCACCACCTACAATGGCTGTGTCAAACAGTTTATTAATTGGCATAATTAGTATCCATAATTTATTTTATTTAAAGTAATATTAAATTTTAAAATTATATAACAGTTCAAGTAAGGTCAAGGTTATCTTTTACAAATAATGAGAGCATCATATTTTTTTAGTTATCATCTCTAAAATTTTCAAAGAGCTACATTTAACAAAAAAAGAATATAATAGAAAAAATTCTAAATCAATTTCTTAAGAGGATAAAATCATGGATTCGCACAGTTTCTTTTTAATTCTACTACTGGTCTTTGTAGGAGCAAGGGTTTTTGGTGAACTTTTTGCCTACTTTGGGTTGGTGGCTGTATTAGGTGAAATATTTGCCGGATTAATTTTAGGACCTAGTGGTTTTGCTTTTATCTCTCTTCAAGAGAGTGGCGATTTACTCAAAGTACTGGCTGAAATTGGTATTATGTTACTGCTCTTTGAGATTGGTTTTGAGACCGATGTTAGCAAACTTAAAGATACAGGTGTTCAATCTTCAATTTTAGCTTTCGGTGGTGCTATTTTCCCTTTTATATTGGGCTTTTTTACCTCATATAGTCTTTTAAATCTCTCTTTAAATGTCTCTCTTTTTATTGGTGGAACATTAACGGCTACAAGTATTGGTATTACCATGCGTGTCCTAAAAGATATGGGAATGGCGACAGGAAAACGTGCTCAAATTATTTTAGGGGCAGCCGTCATGGATGACCTACTGGGCATTCTCTTTTTGGTTTTTGTTTATGACTATATCTCTACGGGTGAAGTATCACTCATCCATACAGCCAAGATATTCTTTTTTATTCTAATCTTTTTTATTTTAACTCCTATTATTGCTAAAAGTGTTGCTAAAATCATGAGACATTTATCACTTAAACGACGGGTTCATGGGTTTATTCCTAGTTTTATTATCTCACTTATTTTACTCTTCTCTTATATTGCTTCGCTGTTTGGCATACCTGAAATTTTAGGTTCATTTGCTGCCGGTATTGCTTTTTCTCGAAGATTTATTATCCCTTTTGCTTCTTACCTTCACCCGACTGACCATGACCACAGTTTTTTGGAACATTTACGAGAACGAATGCACCCCATTATTTACCTGTTTTCTCCCATCTTTTTTGTTTATGTTGGACTCTCCATAGATTTATCGTTGATTGACTTCTCTAACATGCACTTCTGGATTATCTCTCTACTCTTAATCTCTATTGCATTTTTAGGTAAATATATTGCAGCACTGATGGTACCTCATATGAATTTAAAAGACAAAACTTTTTTAGGCTTATCTATGATTCCACGAGGTGAAGTTGGGTTGATCTTTGCAGAACTAGGAAGGGCCACCGAAGTACTTGATAATGAAATTTACTCTATCTTAGTATTGGTCGTCGTTGTCACAACCCTCGTACCTCCTATTATAATGAAATATTTTTTTAATAAAATCTAAATCTCAACCTTCTTCAAACGCAAAGCATTCACAATCACCGATACCGAGCTAAAACTCATCGCCGTTGCTGCAATCATTGGAGAGAGCAACACGCCAAAAAATGGATAGAGGACTCCTGCTGCAATGGGGACACCGGCAACGTTATAGACAAAGGCGAAAAAGAGGTTTTGTTTAATATTTTTAATCGTCGCCAAACTCAATCGTCGCACTTTTACAATGCCTTGTAAATCCCCTTTTATAAGGGTAATTCCTGCACTCTCTATGGCGACATCGGTACCTGTTCCCATTGCGATGCCCACATCGGCCTTGGCCAAGGCAGGAGCATCATTGATTCCATCTCCTGCCATGGCAATGATGGCACCGTTATCTTGTAAATCTTTAATCACTTCCAATTTATCTTCAGGTAATACATTGGCATAGACCTTGTCTATGTTTAGTTGACGGGCTACGGCATTGGCTGTTTTCTCATTGTCTCCACTTAACATCACCACGGTTAAACCTTCCTTTTGTAGTGTTTGTATGGCATTTTTTGATGTTTCTTTAATGGGGTCTTCTATTGCCAATATGGCTGATAGTTCCGACTCAATCGCCATAAACACAACGGTTTTACCTTGCTCTCTTAGTCCATTCACCTCATCTATAACCCTACTCGTAGAAATACCCTTACTTTCTAAAAACCGTTCGCTTCCTATAGAGATTTTTTGTCCATCAATCTGTCCCTCTATCCCTTGACCGGTAATAGATTTAAAATCAGAAACCTCACTTAAAACAATCTCTTCATCTTTGGCTTTTTGTACCACAGCATCAGCCAACGGGTGTTCACTCACCTGCTCTAAACTGGCAGCATACTTTAAAACTTCTGCTTTATCTAAATCACCCAACACTTTTACGAGAGTAACAACAGGTTTTCCTTCGGTTAAAGTTCCTGTTTTATCAACCACCAAGGTGGTCACTTTCTCCATCATTTCTAAGGTTTGGGCATCTTTAATTAAAATTCCAGCCAAGGCAGCTCGCCCTGTGGCAACCATAATCGATATCGGTGTTGCCAAACCCAAAGCACAAGGACAAGCAATAATCAATACAGCCACAGCAGCCACAATGGCATACGACAGACTGGGTTCTGGTCCCCAACTCCACCATGCTAAAAAAGCCAACAGAGCAGAAACCACCACAGCAGGTACAAAATAACTCGATACCGTATCAGCCAAGCGTTGAATAGGAGCACGTGAACGTTGTGCCAAAGAGACCATCTGTACAATTTGTGCCAACATGGTGTCACTTCCTACTTTACTGGCTTTCATAATTAAGGTGCCATTGCTGTTCAGTGTTGCTCCAATCAGAAAATCGTCCACTTTTTTACTAATCATCAACGGCTCACCCGTAATCATCGACTCATCAATGTTACTTTGTCCTTCTATTACCACCCCATCAACAGGAACCTTCTCGCCTGGTTTAATGCGTAACAAATCACCCACTTTAACCTCTTCAAGCGTCACCTCTCGTTGATGCCCCTTACTGTCAATAATCGTTGCCCTCTTAGGTACCAAATTAAGCAGTGTTTTAATCGCAGAGTTGGTTTGACTTCTGGCTCGAAGCTCCAGCACCTGTCCTAAAAGCACCAAGGTTGTAATCACAGCTGCTGCTTCAAAATAGACATGCACCAAACCCCTTTCGGTCTGCATCAAAGGTGGAAAAAGTTCAGGAAAGAGTAGTGCAACCACACTATAACCCCATGCCGTTCCAACACCAATGGCGATGAGTGTAAACATATTGAGGTTCCATGTTTGAATCGACTGCCATCCCCGTACAAAAAATGACCATCCACCCCAAAACACCACAGGCGTTGCCAAGATAAACTGAAACCACTGAAGGCTACGTAAAGGCAAATATTGAGAAAAAAGGTCACCAAACATCGCAAGCACAAAAACAGGAAACGTCAATACCAAGCTTAGCCAAAAACGACGCGTCATATCGTTCAATTCACTATTCTCCTCAACAGCTTCAACCATTATGGGTTCAAGTGCCATCCCACATTTGGGACAACTTCCTGCATGGTCTTGTATAATTTCGGGGTGCATTTGGCAAGTGTATTGGGTTTGTGCTGTGGGTAAAACAGTTGGTTCTTTCTCTGTATGGCAGTGACTATCGGTACAATATTTCATCTTTTTCATCATACACCTCCTTAGTGGATTGTATCCACTTACTTATCTATGATTCTAACTCTTTAAGTTTTTCATGATACTCATCCGTATCAATCTCACCGTTTGCATATCGCATATCCAATATCTCTTTTGGAGATAACGATTTATTATTTTTTTCATTGTATTTAAAAAAATAAATAGCACCTACTATCAGTAATATTGGTATGAACCAACCAAATCCCATTCCAAAACCATAATCATGCATCTTTTGCTCCTTATAGAGGTTTTTAATCTGAGTTATTATAAAAGAATACCCAATATACAGCATCTGCTAAATATTGTTTCTCTTTGTTTTATTATAGTTAAATTTTTGTGTAGTGTGTGTGTAAACCTGAGTCCGACGGAAGAGTGCTCTGATGTGGTAACCACATCAGTCGTCAATAAAAATAGACTAAAGTGACTTAATGTGATGAGGCTATTTGCCTCCACCACATTTTCCTGCTCCACATTTCATAGGAGCTTTTTCTTCTTTCATACCAGAACCACACTTTCCATCACCACACTTCATGCTCTTATCTTTAGCATTACACGCTTCTCCATTTTTAGAAATTTCCTTCTCGTCAAAGTTTTCATAAAGCCATTTAGCAATTACTTTACGTTCTTCTTCACTTAACTTTTCTATGGCTGGCATAACACCAAATCGTTTTACTGCCATTGGTGCACAGAGTGATTTATTGGCATCTGGATTTTGAATATAATCTTCTACAAAAGCTCTAAACTTTGTCTCATTATGATCAAAAGCATTTTTAAGTTGGGCACTCACTTTTGGCATGGGTGGTGCTTTCATGGTTTTCATCATCTCTGCACGCTCTTCATTTGACATGTCCGTTAGATTTTTCAGTGTATGGCACGCTACACAGTTGGCTTGGTAAATGCTTTCACCTGTTGGCTCCTCTGCACTAAGGGGCATCAGTGTTGAAAAAAGTAGAATAAATATCGTTGTGATTGTCTTCATTTTGGTTTCCTTTTATTTTGGTTGAGAAAGTATAGTTATATTGTGTGGAGAGTGTGTGTAGAGAGATTATCTCTTTTAAAGTTAATACTATCCTCTTGATAACAACTGACCCTATCTCTCTACCAAGAAGTTTGCCATCATGGCATGATCCTCATGCTCTAATATATGACAATGGTATAAAAAAAGTCCAGGCATTGTAAACTCAACAATAATACGAACCGTCTCAAAGGGCATTACTAAAACGGTATCTTTCCATCCCCTATCTGTGGGAAATACTATCTTCCCATCTCTATCAAGCACTTGAAAACGCACACCATGCATATGAAAAGGGTGAGCCATATGGACACTGTTTTTAATAACCCAAATCTCGGTAGTTCCCAATTTAACACGCTGGTCGATTCGGTTCATATCGTACGGTTTATGATTTAGTGTCCACAATCCACCCTCTATAATTTCCATGGTAATGGTTCGTGTTCGGATGGCATCAGACTCTTTTAGTCGTGCAATGGGAATAAGTTTGAATGGTAAGGTACTGTTGTCTTCACTCTTTTGGCTAACACGAAACTGCATAATCTCCATTGCTGTAGCAAAATTTGGATAATCAGGATGAAGGGTTAGGTTACTCCCCTCTTTAAAACCAAGTGTCTTTAAAAGAACAACATCACCAATCTGCTTCTCTTTAAAGTCAACCACAATATCAACCCGTTCGGCAACGCCAATAACAATATGATTGACCATAATGGATTCTTCCAACAATCCAGAATCTGTTGCAATCACTGCAAACTGCTCAATGGTATCAAAAGCCAGTTTATAGGTTCGTACACTTGAAGCATTTAAAATACGAAGTCGATATTTTCGTGTGGCGACATCCATATAGGGAAATGGTGTGCTATTCACCAAAACAATATCACCCAAGACACCATTGTTATCTTGAATGACCTTGGGGTCTTTGTAGATAAGTTGTCGGTTCTTATCAAACCGTCTATCTTGAATCATCAGAGGAATATCAAACTCACCACGTGGTAGATTGAGTTTTGACTCCTTTTCATCTTCAATAATATAGAGTCCAGAGAGTCCATGGTAAATCTCCTCCCCTGTACGTCCATGAGGATGCGTATGGTACCAAAATGTTCCAGCACTCTGATTAATTTGGTAATGATATTTTTTTATACGGTTGGTAGAAATCATATCTTTTGGGTGACCATCCATTTCTTCTGGTACAATAAGCCCATGCCAGTGAATAATCGTCGGTTTGGATAGCCCATTGGTAAAATCTAACGCAAAGGTCTCCCCTTTTTGTATGCGTATCGTTGGATTGGGAAGCGTTCCCGTAAACGTTAATACCTCTGTAGGGTTATCAGGATAGATAGCCACTTGGCTTTTTTGAGCTAAAAATGTGGCTTTATCTATTTGGTTAAAATTGATTTCCTGTGGGATTTTTAACTTTTGACTAAAACGCTCTACTTTCATCTCTGCAACTTTAGGTCTGCTTTTAGAAGCAGTCACATTGTCTTCTTGAGTGGGTTCTGAACGGTGTTCTTCACATCCTGTCCATAAGAAAGCAGCTGTTACCGTTGAATAATGTAAAAAGTATCGCCGTGTCATTATCTTTACCTTTTTTTAACCAGTTGTACCTTGTTCTTACTTATTCTGCAATATAAACTGCAAACTATTATTCTTTTTTAATATTTAGTTATAACAAAAAATTATTAATTTAAGGAATTATTCTAAATCCTTAGAAGATATTATTATTCCAATTAAGAAGTCAACAGACGTTCCAAAGGGATATGTTAATATTAACGTCTATA
>JAHJJU010000070.1 GCA_018822805.1 bacterium | reverse complement strand
TTTATATAATTTTTATATCTTAGAAGGATTGGTAGATTAAAATTATGTCAAATCAACAAATTGATCATAGAATAAAAAAATATAAAAATATTATCACCATTAATCCTTATATTAATAGCTATTATGAATATAAGAATCAAGAATTTAAAAACTTTGAAAAATTAACATATAACGATAAAAACTTTATTATTGCGTATGCAACCAATAAAGATATGATTATAGCTTCACTTGATATTGGATATGATGTTGATGAAGATGAGATAGACGACCATTTGTATATGAAAGCCTACGAAGAGTTGGGCTTAGATGAGGAAAAAGAGTACAGTATAAAATATCAGAAGCGTAATGCTGATGAGATGTCAAATATATATAATCTTTTTATCTCCGAAACAGAATTGATGCATCAAAAATTTGCTTCTATTGTAGAAGAGACAAAATACATCGATTTGGTTATTCCTGCACCATTACTCTATAAAACTTTATACAGTAACAATATTTTAGAAAATAAAAATGCGCATTGTTATATCTATTTTACAATGCACGATGCATTTGTTACTATTTATAAAGATGGAAACTTTATCTATTCTAAATCTTTAGAGTTTTCATTGGAACAAGTTTATGATAAGTATTGTGTGCTTCTTGGTGAGAAAGTTGATAAAAAAGAGTTTTTTGAACTTTTAGAATCTGAAGGTTTAAAAAGTACCAATTCCCAATTTCAACAGAATCTTATGAAGCTTTTTGGTGAAATTTTCTTACAAATTAACGATATTATTATTTATGCAAAACGTGCATATAATATAGAAAGCATACAAAAACTTTTTTTAGGATCGGTTAAAAGTCCCATCATTGGTTTAGGTGATTATGGATACAACTATTTGGGTATTCCTACATTTAACTTAGATTTTAATTTTGATATTAAAAATGATGAATGGTATGTTGATCAACTTCAATACTTAATGGTTAAATCAGGTTTAGACTACCTGCAAGAACCGGATAACATACTGAATTTAAGTTCCCATCCAAGACCACCGATTTTTGCTAAAAGAGCCAGTGGACAGTTTATAATAAGTACTGTTTTTGCTTCTCTTTTAGCGATTGGTGTTCCTCTTGGATACCTTGTTCCTTCTTACATGACCGATGCATATACTATAACCTTGGACATACAGAATAAAGATTTATCAAAAGAGGTTGCAACTTATAAAAAAATATTAAATGAAAAACAGTTGACCATTAAACAAAATAAACAAGAGTTAAAAAAACTTGATGCTATTTTTGAAAGCAAGGCAAAAACGTTAACCTCAATCTATAGTAAAAAAGTTAATTATAATTTCAAATCAGGTTTTTTATATATTTTTGGAGAAGATTTAAAAAAGTTTGATGTCAATGTAGAAGAGATTTTTTCTGATGAAGATACTTTTACACTACATCTTTTAAGTGCCGATGAGAAGAACATTACAAAGTATATTAAACACATTTCTGAAAAATACTCCAAAGAGATCAAAGTTATTGATATTAAGCGTATTGAAATAAATCGTAAAGATTCTCTTTATCGTGGAGTTTTAAAAGTGAGCTACAAATGAAAGCATGGATCAATATTTTAAACAGTTTAGATGGTTTCTTTGAGCATAAGAGTGATAATGAAAAGTGGATGATTATCTTAATGATATTCGTTGTCATAGGATATTTGTCTTATAGCCTTTTTTTGCCTTTTGCTGAAGATCGCTATAATGCATCAAATCGTAAAAAAGAGTCATTACAAAAAAGTATTATAACCCACAAACAATATCTACAGGGTATTACGATGAATGGTGATAGAAAATTTTATATAAAAAAATATGACAATGAAATTGAAGCGTTAGAAAAGAGAATTAATCTTGTTAATGATGATATCAATTTTATTTCTTCTAATTTAGAAGAACTTTCACCTCTTCTTTTTAACAAAGAGAATTGGTCAAAGTTTTTAAACAGCTTAACGGCTCAAGCGAAAAGCCAAGATGTTGATATTGATTATATTGAAAACCACTATGTTGACAACAATGGTAGCTTTGGACACGTTTTACAAATTGCAGTTGGTTGTAATGGTCCTTATAAAAATATTACAAAATTTGTGAATCAATTGGAAAAAAATATTTTAGTAACAGATATTTACGAGTCACATTTTTATCTTGATGATAATGCAACAACCATTGCAGCAGATATCAATATTTCAGTATGGGGGATAAATCACTAATGAAAACGTTATTTATGGTCGTAGGACTACTTTTATCTTTTTCATCATATTTGTGCTCCGGTTCCCTGAGTTCATCTGAGATTACGAATATGATTTCTAAAATAAAAGAAGAACGAGAAGGTATTGGTATGGATAAATTAGAACATACGGTGAATCCTTTTCGTTTAAATAAAAAGCAAGAAGTTATAGAAGATGCGTCCGGTCTTATGGAGGAACTTCCTATTGAACCGGAATATGTATTAGAAGCTGTTTTAAACCATGCAGCTTTTATTAATAATAAATGGTATAAAAATGGTGATACTTTAGGTATTTATCGTGTGGGTTATGTGGGCCGTTCTAGCGTAACTTTAAAAAGTGCAAGTGGTCATAAAACACTTGTTATGAAAAAGATAAAGAAAAAGAAAATGTTTATTAAGTTAAACCAAGGAAAGAAATAATGATCTATTTAAAAAATAATTTAAAAAAGTTTTTACTCCTAAGCGTGTTCCTATCTATGTTTATGGTTCCGGCTCATGCACATCGTTGTTCAACACAACTTTTTACTACAACATTAAATAGTGCTTTAACCATTGGTGATGTTGTAGAAAATTTAGCAGATGAGTGTGGATTGACCTTATTGGTAAGGGACATAGAAGCTAAAAAGAAAATGGCTGAAAAGCTTTATTATGTTAAATTGAATAATGCATCGCTTGATGAGTTTTTAGATACTATTTTGGTTGAAAATGATGTCTCTTATGTTTTGGAAGGTTCAAAACTTAGAATATCTTATTTAAATACTCAAACTTTTAAGTTACACTATATTTCAGGTGATAGAAAAGGTACAAGTAATGCACATGTAACTATTGCAAACTCCAGTAATGGTGCAAGTAATAATAGTGGTATAGCAACTTCCACAGGAGGATCAGAAGGTGAGACTGGATCCAAAACCGGTGTCTCTATTGAGAGTAGTGATGATTTTAAATTTTGGTCAAAAATAAAAGAAGAGATACATCAGATGTTAAATAGACCGGAAGACGCCTATGAAGCTCCTGAACCTATTGTTAACCCGGAAGCCGGTATGATAACCATTACAGGAACAGCTCAACAGATAGAGAGGGTCTCAGTTTATATTGATGATTTATCGAAACAACTAAAAAATCAAGTTTTAATAGATGTTAAAATTTTAAGTGTTACGTTTGATGACAGTTATACTACGGGAGTAGATTGGGCACAATTGTACAGTTTTCAAAACATGGCTATTGCCTCTGCTAGTATGCTTCAAAATAATGTTTCTTCATTGACTTCAGAAGGTGATGCTTCTGCCTTGTCTATTGGGGATGTAACTTCTGCACCAAACACAACACCAAAAAATTCAGGAGCCATTATTACCAGAGGTTCTGTTCAGATTAATGATGTTGTTAAATTTCTGAAAACACAGGGTGATGTAAAATCTATCTCGAATCCAAAAATATTAACATTGAACAATCAGCCGGCATTGATTTCAGTAGGTAATGAACTTTTTTATAAGATTCAGTCAACTTCGGTAATGCAGGGAACCAATGGTGCAGGGACACAACAAAGTGGTGAAACCATTGATTCTGTTTTTGCCGGAATTTTACTGGATATTACACCTGAAATATCCGAGGATGGATCTATTACACTTAAAATCAATCCATCTATTTCAGATACGATTGATACTGTTAACCGTGACAGTACAGGTGCTAGAAACATTCCACCGGATTTATCACGAAAACAGATCTCTTCCGTCGTTACCTTACAAGATGGTGAACATGTTATTTTAGGAGGCTTAATCTCTTCTAAAACAGGTACTAAAATTTCTAAAGTGCCACTACTTGGTGATTTACCTCTTTTAGAGTATATGTTTAAACATGAAGTTAAAGTGGATAGTGTTGATGAGTTGGTATTAATTATTACGCCTCATATTATTAAACAACAGAGTGAACTTTCATTAGAAGATTTGGGTTATAAAAAGTTAAGTTATGAGTAGTCGTTTTGAGCGTCTAAAAAATATTTTTATAGACAGTGTAGACAAAGACAGCTATGTTGAATTAGAGTCTGCAACCTTCAATTATAAAGTATTAGAGAGCAGTTTAGAGAAACCACTAAAAATGGTTCTTCTCTATGGAAAACCGGGAACAGGGAAGAGTATGCTCTTAAACAAACTCTACCATAATTTAAAAGAGAGCCGAGAAATTCACTACTTTGATGCACCTATATTAAGTGAAAAAGAGTTTTTACGTCGTATTTATGAAGCCCTCTCTTCACAAGTTCCTCCTGCGAATATGCGTGTAAATTTTGATGGATTGTTAAGATTTTGTCAAAAGTTAAAGGGAAAACGAGAGATTGTTTTTTTACTGGATGAGTGTCAGCTTTATAGTGAAGCATTAATGGAAAAGATTCGCCTTCTTTCCGATACACGAGTGATAAAATTTATTATTACTTTACATAAAACAGAAAATGAAGATGTTATTGCAAAAGAGCATTTTAAAACACGTATTTGGGAAGTAGTTGAGATGTCCAATGCTGACGAGTACGATTTAGAACGCTATATTCAGAAGAAAATGATAAAAAAAGGTTTTTCAGATATTGCAAATCTTATAAAACAGAAAGATATACACTATATACATTCTCATAGTAAAGGAAATTTTAGAGAGACCAATAAGTATCTCTATACCATATTTGACATTTATGAATATTATGATATGAATGAACCTCGTAAGATATCAGATAAGAGAATTTCAAAAAAAATTCTCGAAATGGCTGCACTTAGATTAGGATATTTAAATGGATAATATACGAGAATTAGAGCGAGAATGGCTCAAATATAAAGCTAAAAAAGTGATGATTGGAGTCTTTGGAGTTATGCTTGTGGGACTTCTAGCCGGAGGGATATATTATGCTTATATCCGGTCACAATCTAATGTTGATTTACTCACAGAAAAAAAAGCAGAGATGAAGGCAATTGAAGCGTCTTCAAACGTTAATAAACCTGTAGAGCTTGCAGAAGAAGCAACAAAAAATGCTGTGATTCCTCAAAAGGTTGAAAGTATAATCTCTACTGATAAATATGAAGTCTCTTTAGAACCGGTAATTCCGATTGTAGACATAGAACAAGAAGAGCGTAAATCGACACAGAGGACAAGTATAACACCTAATGTTAGAATTCAACCCAAAGGTGTTCAAGCCAAACCTTCAACCTATTTAACAGCCAATGAATTGCTTGCCGTTCATAATGAGCTTGATACCACCAAACAAAAGAAAATTAATTTAAATGCTACTTCAAAAAATTATATGGAGACAATGAAAGAGAAGTTTGCAAAAAATAAAAAACCAAGAGAAGCACTTTTGCTAGCTCGGGCATATTATGCCGAAGCAAACTATAAAGAGGCAGAGCATTGGGCTTTAGTAGCAAATAAATTGAATAATAATTTAGATGAAAGCTGGTTTGTCTTTGCAAAGGCAAAAGCCAAATTGGGTCAAAGAGATGAGGCAATTAAAATTTTAGCCAGCTATTATAAAAAATCACATTCTCCAAAAGCAAAGGAACTTATAGAGAAAATTAAAAAAGGAAGTTTATAATGAAATTAATATTTTTTATCATGATGACAACAGCGTTTTTGTTTTCATCAAACTTATCAACACTTTATACATTATATGAGAAACAAGAGTACGATAAAGCTTGTGAATATTCTGTCAAATATTTTGAAAAAAATAAAAATGATGACAAATATCTAACCCTTTATGGGCTCTCTTGTTTGGAAACGGATAAGATTTTTCGTATTGCTACACCGATGATACGTTTAAGTCAAACAGAAGGTGCAAGGGCTAATGCCAGCTATTTTGCAACCATTCTTTTACAGAAACAACTTTTAAAACAAGCACTCTTAGATGGTAAAACATTAGATGATCTTCAGTTGCCTAAAACCAGTTTTATCCTATCAAAAATTTTTACTCTTTTTGTACAAAAAAAATATACTCTAAACAATAATATTTATAAATTTCAAGATGAGAGTAATAAAGAAAAAAGCTATAAACTTTATATGAAAGAAGAGAGAAAAAATAAAAACTATATGATAATTGATGTTTATAAAGATGATAAATTTATAAAACGATACCGTTATAATTAAAGGGCGATAATGATGAATAAAATAATTGATTTATTAATAAAAAATGATGTAATAAATGAAAATAAACTCCAACTTTTTATAGATAAATATACAGAAAGTAAACTGAGCATTCTTAATTTAATTAAAGTACGTATTATTTCCGAAGAAGCAATGGAGAGTGCACTGCTTCAAGAGATACGATTACAAACCATAGAAATGAGTGATTTAGAAGGGATTATAGGTATTAATACCACAGCACTTTTAAGACGAATGGCGAAAGATTTAGATATTCAGTATATTGAAATTAATGAATCAGAGATTGATTATAAGCTTATTAAGCGTTTACCTCTAAAACAATTGGTACGGTACAATGCTTTACCGTTATATATTGAAGATGAAAAGGTAACTGTAGCGTTTGCAAATCCTAATGATTATGAAGCCAAAGGGGCTATAGAACGTTTTTTTCATGGAAAAATTATGCTTATTGCTTTATCTCGTAAAGAGGTGATACAGCAAATTTTAGGTCAGTTAAATACTGTAGAAAAAGTTGAAGCTTTCTCTACAGATATTAAAATGGATTTAGAAAAAGGTGGAAATGAGAACAGTAATGATGAATCGCCGGCTGTTTTACAACTTATTGATCTTATTTTAGAATCTGCCATTAAAAAGGGAGTGAGTGATATTCATGTTGAAGCGACAGAACATTACTGTTTGGTTCGTTACCGTATTGATGGCATGTTACAAGAGAGTTTTAGAATGGAAAAAGTTATTTTTTCACCTCTTGCTTCGCGTATGAAATTGTTGTCAAATTTGGATATTGCAGAGAAGAGAAAACCTCAAGATGGAAGGTTTACTAAAATTATCAAAGGACATGTATTTGATTTTAGGGTCTCTACCTTACCGACACTTTTTGGAGAGTCAATTGTTATGAGGATTTTAGATAAATCCAAAGCTTTGGTTCAATTAGAAGATGCCGGTATGAATGAAATATCGTATAAAAAGTTTATTAAAAGTATTCATGCTCCTTACGGTATTGTTTTGGTTACAGGACCTACCGGATCAGGTAAAACCACCACACTTTATGGTGCGTTAAATGAGATTATCAATGTTAAAGATAAAACGATTACTGTTGAAGATCCGGTGGAATACCAAATGGATGGAATTCAACAGGTTCAGATTAATGAACATGCTGGATTGGGTTTTCCTGCAGCACTGCGTTCTATCTTAAGACAAGATCCCGATAAAATCATGATTGGGGAGATTCGAGATCAAGAGACATTAAGAATCGCGATTCAAGCTGCTTTGACCGGTCACTTGGTTCTTTCAACCCTGCATACCAACTCGGCGATTGCAGCCATTGGTAGAATGTTGGATATGGGAATTGAAGAGTATCTTATTTCCGGAGCTTTGGTAGCGATTCAGGGACAACGTCTTATTCGTAAAGTGTGTCAAAGTTGTAAAGAAGAGGTGGTACCTGATAGCACTATTTTAGCTGATTTTGGAAATTATTTACCTAAGAATGCTAAGTTTTACAAGGGAAAAGGCTGTGTGGTTTGTAACAACTCAGGTTACATAGGTCGAGAGATGATTTCAGAGGTATTGGTCGTGTCTGAAACACTTTCGAGTATGATTGCTAATGGTGCAACGAAAGATCAATTAACAGAACAAGCCGTTAAAGAAGGTTTCTTTACAATGTTCCAAGATGGTATTCAAAAAGCACTACAAGGAAAAACAACCATTGAAGAGGTTGTGAGGGTTGCGAGGTTATAATGAAATATTTTAATGTAACCATATTATCCAAGGGTAAAAAACGAATAGAGCTTGTACAAGCGACCAATAAAATGACTGCAATTAAGATTGCAAAACAGAACAATCCCAATCAAGGAGTGCAAAAAGCCGTAGAGGTTGCTGCACCGATGGATGCAAAGTTTAATGATCTTTTCTCTAGTTTAAAAAAATCTTTCCAACCAAAAATCAATATCAATAATAAAATTTCTGCCATAAGGCAGGTAGCTGTTATGACCGATGCCGGAATCTCTATTCATGATGCGATTAATGAAGTAGCTATAAATACTGAAAACCCTAAATTAAAAGAGATTTATACCACGATGGGTAACGATATTAATGCCGGTAAATCCATTGCTGATTCAATCGAGCCATATAAAGAAGAGTTTGGACATGTTGCTATAGCCATGACAAAACTGGGTGAACAGACGGGTAATATCTCCGGTTCCTACCATAAATTGGCCAATATTTTAGAGAACATTCGAGACAACATCAAAAAATTTAAAAAAGCGATTCGAACTCCTCTTATTACTTTGGTTGCAATGGCAATTGCGTTTACCATTATGATTATGGTGGTTGTTCCAAAGTTTAAAGAAATGTTTGAAAAGTTTAATGCTGAGTTACCTATACCAACACAGATTCTTCTTTGGTTAGAAAACATTTTGAACAATTACGGTCTGTTTGTATTGGCATTTCTTGCTGCAGTTGTTTTTTTGTTACTCTATTATTATAAAAATGATAAAAAATTTAAATATCAGATTGATAAATTGTTGGTGCATCCTAAATTTTATTTGATTCATAAAATTGTTTTTTTCTCAACCATGCATAAATACACACTCGTATTTGGTGAATTGGTTCAATCGGGTATTCCTGTTTCAGAAGCGTTAGAAACAGCTGTTGGCATGGTCGATAACGCGTATATAAAAGAGAAATTGTTAACGGTAAATGCAAACATCTCTAGAGGTATTTCACTCTCAGATGCTTTTGCACAAACAGAACTTTTTGAAAACATGTTACTTCAGATGATTCGAGCCGGAGAAGCCGGAGGACAACTTGATGCCATGCTTCAAAAAGTTACCGACTATTATGATGCAAGGTTTCAAGATCTTATTGATAACCTCGCAAGCTATATTGAGCCTGTTATGCTCTTTTTTATTGCCGGTTTGGTACTTCTTTTAGCACTAGGTATCTTCATGCCAATGTGGGATCTTGGTAAGGCTGTTAAGGGGTAATTCCTTAACAGAAATTATTTTTTTTTATATAAAAATTTTTATGTTCTTTCATAAATAGTTAAAAAAACTTCTTTTTATTCTTCATAAATTATTTTTATTAGCTTTATTTCTACTAATTATAGTTAACATAATATATTAAAAGTTAATTTGATTATTTCAACATTTTATTCATAGACCTTTAACAGGGGCAAGGAGAAGAGAATGGATAATAGAAATGAATTGTTTACATTATGGTTACCACTTACTGATTTTAGTAGTATTAAGAAGATAGTTACTTTAGAAAAAAAGAGTATAGAAAATGTTCCTTTAAAAAAGTCTGTTAATAGACCATGGAATGTAGAAAACTATACATTAGAAGCAAAAAATACTAAATATACCATTGATTCTTTAGGTTTTATATATATAGAGACAGAAAAGTTAACAAAAACAGAAGTCATTAAAGTATTATATGATGATATTCTTTCTAAAAATATTGAAACAATTAAGTTAATTCAAAATACTTTTTTAAATAATGATATTTTGTGCAAAGAGAAAAAAAAAGTAAGTGATAAAAAAGAATTTGAACAAATTTTCAAAGATTTTCTAGAAAAAATTTGTATTAAATTTAATACTGCAGAAAAAATAAGACTTGAATATTTGGAATATAGTGTTGATTTTGACTCTCCTTCTAAAGAGAATGATACAAAAATAAAAGAAGATATTAATCTCTCAAGAATTAAATTTTCTGTAACCTCTCCAAACAATCTTTCAGATTTTGATTCAATAATTAATAGAAATTTTAAAAAATTACTTAAAAAAAGTCTTTTTTATAGTCATGGATTAGAGTATGATAAAAATGAATCATATGAATTAGATAGTCTAGCTAATTCATATGATTTATCATTGAGCTTTTTATTGAATATAAATGAAAATGGTGTCAATAAAGAAAGTAAAGAAACTAAAAAAATTTTAGAAAGTATCCTTAAAAAAGCACTTCAAGATACTATTGAAGAAAAAACACTATTAGAGTTTTTAGAACAAACTAAAGATTATTACCTTCGTAGTATATTTAGTAAAATTTCAGAAGTGAATA